>JAQBTV010000008.1 GCA_027624715.1 Pseudomonadota bacterium | reverse complement strand
GGTGGAGGTAAGCGGGATCGAACCGCTGACCTCTTGCATGCCATGCAAGCGCTCTCCCAGCTGAGCTATACCCCCAGCAAACGAGCGCTGAATTATACGGAGTGACTAAGATCGTGTAAAGCTTTTTGTCCAGTGACACTAGAGCGTAGATAAGCCAGTATTTAGTCGGGCCAATACCCTATCCCGACCGACTAATTCAATAACGGCGTCAATAGATGGCGTTTGAGTTTGTCCCGTCAATAAAAGCCTCAAGGGCATAGCCAGCTGCGGCATCTTAAGTTGAAACTCATTGAGACTCACCCTAATGCAGCCGGCAATTTGTTGGCGCTCCCATGCAACGGCCCGCAGTAATTCGACAAAATGAATTAAGGCAGGCTTTATATCCGGTGTTAAGAATTTAAGTCGGTCGTCCTGACTAATCTGCACGTCTCGAAAATACACTAAGGCAGAGTCAGCCAACTCATTAATCGATGTTGCTCGATCTTTCAATAACTTAATTAAGTCGGATAAATCAGGACCCTCCTGCCAATTTATATCGTTGTCACCATGACTTACGCGGACTAAATCTGCAAGCGACTTATCGTCTAATAGCTTAATGTGCTCCCCATTGGTCCAACTGAGTTTCGTGGCATCAAATTTCGCAGGAGATCGGTTGACGTGCTCAAGATCAAACCATTCCACAAACTGATCGCGCGTAAAAATCTCATCATCCCCGTGGGACCAACCTAAGCGTGCTAAATAGTTCAAAACAGCATCAGGCAAAAATCCTTGATCTCTGTAATGCGTGACACTGACCGCACCATGCCGCTTGGAAAGGCGCTCGCCATCATCGCCTAAAATCATAGGAACATGCCCGAAATCAGGTAATTTATAATTCAATGCTCTATAAACGTTAATTTGTCTAGGCGTATTGTTCACATGATCATCGCCTCGTATGACGTGAGTGATATTCATGTCATGATCATCGACAACAACCCCAAAATTATAGGTGGGCGTTCCGTCCCCGCGAAGTAAAACAAAATCATCCAGTTCCGTATTTGAAACCGTAATAACGCCCTTAACCAGATCATCCCAAGACACCCGTCCAACATCTGGATTTATAAACCGCAGCACTGCCGTCACGCCTGCAGGCGGGACTTGACCTGCTGCATTCGCCGGACGCCATCGACCATCATATCGAGGCTTCAAGCCAGCTTTTCGTTGCCCTTCGCGCATCTCGGTCAACTCCTCCTGTGTTGCATAACACCAGTAGGCATTTCCGGACTCAACCAATATGTCAGCGACTTCTCGATAACGAGAAAGACGATCCATTTGAAAAATAGGCCCCTCATCCCAATCGAGACCCAACCAAGTCATCGAATCAAGTATCGCTTGCACAGACGTATCGGAGGACCTTTCTTGATCGGTATCCTCAACACGCAATATAAACTGGCCACCATGCTTCCTTGCATAGGCCCATGCATACAGTGCTGTGCGGGCTCCACCAATATGTAAATATCCTGTCGGACTGGGTGCAAAACGGGTACGAATCATAGATATCAACCAAACGGATAAAGGCTTTATTCTACGTGACAACGATCAAAAAAACTAAGACCAAGGCTTAGTGGTTGAACGACATATCCAATCGGAATCCGATCTGACGCCTAAGGTCTCTCATCAGCGGGGGGCTGGAAGTATTACCCCACCCAGTATGTAAAGTTTACCTCACTGACAGATCTTTCGTTCAAGCTGCCAGGACTCTTCGAAGAACAAATTGCCATTCTCTAAAAAAACCAGTCGTTCACATTTTAGAAACACTAAATAGATAACGAAAAAACTCAGCGGTTATTAAAGCAGCGACAACACCGAACGTTAGAAAAATTCTCAATTTCAACCAAAAATCAGATATTCCTTTTTTCGTATAAAGAACAGCGTCAAATACTAAGATGAGTAAAAAAAGAGCAACGAGCGGACCCGCGCGTATTGACTGAGGCAACAGCACACACACCCACCCCAGAAGTGCAGGGATCACACCCCAAAGCAAAAGCCCTTGTTGTTTACCCACGGATATTTGTTCGGACTCAAGAACAACGCCCCAAGAGATCGCCCCCAAAAAAGCGGCAATCACTACGGCGTAACTATGAAGTGCGAAGATCCAAAAATCTGGATTATTTGAATAATACACCGCAAGAACACACCCATAAAAAGGAATGAGCCCCCCATAGCCTAGGACCTGTATTTGTTTTTTATTTACGTACGCTTTATTCAATGCAAAATACTAGATGCCACTAACCGCTTTCGTGTATAGGAATTCTTCTAGGCCCCAAGCTCCACCCTCGCGACCCACACCGGATAGCCCCAATCCACCAAAAGGCGTTGCTGGACTCAAAAGCTGTCCGTTCACCTCAACCATACCCGATCGTAGTTTTCGAGCTAAATGACGTGCCCGAGAAACATCGGCAGTTTGCACGTAATTGGTCAAACCATATGGAGTGTCATTTGCAAGCTCTATGGCATGATCCTGATTCTTAAATGAGGTGATTGAAAGTACCGGGCCAAATATTTCTTCCTTAAATATATCCATGTCAGGCGTTACATCAGCAAAAACGGTGGGTTTAACAAAATAACCTTTCTCTAAACCCTCTGGTCTACCTTCTCCACCACAAACAAGCTTAGCTCCTTGCTGAATTCCCGTTCGGATGAGTGCTTGCACTTTTTCAAACTGTGCCGCTGACGCGACAGGTCCTATATGCCGGCCCTCGTCATGAGCATAACCCACCGTCGTCTTGATAGCCATACCATACGCCTCTTCAACAGCCCTGTCATAAATTGATTCCTCAACGAGCATCCTTGAAGGCGCATTACACGATTGCCCGCTATTTAAGAAACATTGACGCACACCGCGTCCAACTGCCTTCTCATCAGCATCTGCAAAAATAATATTTGCTCCTTTCCCGCCCAATTCCAGACAGATAGGTTTCACCTGCTCGCTGGCCGAACTCATAATTAATCTCCCAGCACGGGTTGATCCCGTAAAAGAAATAGCAGCTACGTCTTGATGCTCAGTTAACCAGGTTCCAACACCGGCTCCATCGCCGTTAATGAGATTGAATACACCCTTCGGAAAATTAGCTTCTAGAATCATATCGGCAAGCAACATAGATGATAAGGGTGCTATTTCACTAGGTTTTAAAATTACCGAACATCCCGAAGCCAGTGCTGGGGCAACCTTCAGCATCACTTGATTCATAGGCCAGTTCCAAGGTGTGATTAACCCGACCACACCTATGGGTTCATGAAATACGTGATCCACCCCTTCTTTCTTTGCAACTTCAGTCACAAAATTAAAAGTCTCCAAGGTTTTAATCGTCTGCCTGAGGTGAGTGTATCCGGCTCCAGATTGTGCAGTTTGTGCCATTGATAGTGGTGCACCCATTTCCGACGAGATGACTGCAGCCATCTCATTCATCTTCGATTTATAAATCCCTAATAACGCCTCAAGCAAGGATTTTCTCTCTTCCACAGAAGTCTCAGACCACGCCTCTTGCGCATTTTTCGCAGCCATTACAGCTCGATTTAAATCTGCCTTATTACCTAGCGTAATTACTGCGATTGATTCCTCCGTAGATGGATTAACTACAGATAAAGTTCGTTCAGAATTAGGTTTTACCCAAGCACCACCGATGAAGAATTCTGTTGTATCTCGCATTAATACACCTCGTGTAAAATATCATGATGTAAATAATTCAATTAGAATAAAACCAATCAAGAGTCTATCAAATCAATACCAAAGCGAACGCTGAAGGCCCAAATCTTTTTATATCAAACTTTATTTCATCCAAAACGGCACAGCTTTCATCATAAGAAACTCTCACTAAATTGCTAGAACATTTAATGGCAAACTGATTGGGAAGATGTCTTTCAGCAATAGCCAGCGCCTCTAACACATCGATCACCCGCACACAGACACAACTAAACGCATGCCATAGGCAGTCCCTTTAAAATTACTTACAAGAAACTCCATGTTGAGCATATTAGTCAAGCATCGTATCAATGTGAATTGGACTAAAAAAATCTAAGATCAATCATAACCATCTAGAGACATATCAATTGGGCTGTTCACTATGTAAGCCTATTACCGTGCAAGTGGGCCAATCTTCTTGAGCACTATTCTCTGTCACGAGCCGCAAAACAGCACCAAAACGCTGACCATTTTTTTCGTAAATTTCAACAACAACATCGTCAAACAGCAATTTTAACTCGCACGCCTCTGTAGTCATCCAATGCAAGTTCGACACTGGAGACAAATGAACCTGATAGGTATTTTGAGTTTCATAAGCGACGGTGGCTTTGAACGAACCAGAAGCCCGAACGTCATTACTCCAAGCAACCGCTACCTGGCACGGCATAAGCCCTACCAGAATCAATAAGCTTTTACACCAAAACCTCATATACACACCTCAAACAATACCCAGAAAATCAGAAGCAACCTCAATCAACCTAGCCGGTCACAGACTTCAACCAACTCCCATAACACCTTAGCACGACTCCATACCCGTCACTTACTTCAACTGATTTCGATCTTGCCCCCCAATTGCTGACCAATCTCTAAATTTCATCGAAAACCACTTAATTCATCGACAATGAGACAGAGGTCAAAATATAAAGGGAACACTTTAAATATTTACTTCAAATCTTTTGATCGCCGGCACCGCTCCGAGCAGTACTTGACCTGCCCCCAGTCTCTTTCCCATTTCTTACGCCACAAAAATAGCTTCTGGCAAATGATGCACTCTTTGGAAGGCAGAGTGCGCTTTGTATAACTCGACAACTTAATCTTGGCTGGCTGACCCATCTATTCGGGTGCAGTTGTCCAAATTGGTTTAATATTCTCAGTGTGTTCTAATTTATCTAAATATTTAGCATGGGCACGTAGCTCTTCTTCTGATGCTTTAATAACAAAAACATGACTCTCAAGACCTTCAGATCCTTGATCTAATAATGATACCGATTGGACTTCATTAGCATCATCGCTTAACAAACTATCCTGCCCCCTAGTCATAGCTAAGTAGACTTCGGCGAGTAACCGAATATCAATCACTGCACCGTGAAATGTTCGGGACGAGCGATCTACGGAATATCGCTCACACAACGCATCGAGTGAATTTCTCCGCCCAGGGTGTAATCGTCGAGCCAGAACTAGAGAATCGATAACCCCATCACAATACTTTGTAAACACACCAAGCCCCAATTTATCTAGCTCCATATTCAAAAACTCAATATCAAAAGGGGCATTGTGAATCACAACCTGACTGTCTTTAACAAATGTTAACAAGTCATCAACAACGGTTCTAAATATCGGTTTGTCTGCTAAAAACTCGTCACTCAACCCGTGAACTTGAAATGCCTGTGGTTCTACGAGACGCTGGGGATTCACATAAACCTGAAAGACATTATTAGTGACATTTCGCCCCTCAACTTCGATCGCAGCGATTTCAATAATCCGATGACCATTAGCCGGGCTAAGACCCGTCGTCTCCGTGTCTAAAATGACGTAGCGCACGCAATACTCCTTAATTTAAGACTATTCACTAAGTTGAAATCGGAACGCCTCGATTTGCCAGGGCATCAGCACGTTCATTACCTAAATTTCCAGCATGCCCCTTTACCCATATCCATTCGATGTCGTGCCGCGGGACGAGATCATCAAGCATCATCCATAAATCAACATTTTTTACTGGTTTTTTATTACTGGTTTTCCAACCTGTCTTTTTCCAGTTTTCAATCCACAGATTGATACCATTTTTAACATACTGCGAATCAATAAATAAACGAATTCTTGACGTACTCTCGAGAATTCGTAACGCTTCAATTACCGCTGTCAACTCCATCCTATTGTTAGTAGTTACAGTCTCACCACCAAATATTTCCTTTTCATGTGCGCCTGAAATCAGATACACGCCCCAACCACCAGGACCAGGATTTCCCTTACACGCACCATCAGTATAGATGTCGATTATTCTAATGTCCGTCATTCATCAGCCACACAAAGCTCTATCACTTTAGCCATTTCCTTATGTGTCGATCTGACTGCTGGTCGAACCGATCGATACGAAGACCAACGATCTATTGATAAACGCATACCTCGGACTTTTTTAACGCCTTTCAGTATATAAATCCCACCAAAAATAGGCCACCATCGATCACCCGCAGACTCCAGAAATAAAAAATGTTTGCGCCATTTTTCAGATTGAATGGGTGGTCGATAAAAACCCCACCGTCCAGCCTCAATCTCAATGCTCAGCAACTTTAACCAATCTTTAACTCGCCACAAACTTAATAAATCTGGTGGGGTACTATTTTTTTTAAACATGTATTTTCTTAAGAAGTGGCGCGCACCCCAAAAACTCACAGGGTTAAATGCTGATAACACTAAAGACCCACCAGGCACCAGAATTCTCTCAATCTCGCTGACAACGCTGTGTGGGTTTATGCTGAAATCTAGACCATGCGGTAATACTACAAGGTCTATTGAGTTCGATTTTATGGGATTTTGATGTGGAAGACCCCGGATCTGACTGGAGGACACTTCAGACATCACAAATTTATTAGGAATACGACTATTAGCCAAAAAATCGTACTCAGGGGATCCAATTTGCACTGCATTAAATCCAAATACATCCGAGATCATCCCGTCAATGATTAGTCGTTCTAAACCCAGCAAATCTTTTCCTAACGACCCAGAAAAACAATCTACTAAATTTATTTTATCCTTACGTGTTGACATTTAACCCATTGCCATTAAAGATAAGAGTACATGAATAATACGCAAGTCTATCCGGTTAAGGCCTTCCAAGACAATTACATTTGGACAATTCATAATCAAACGCACGCAGTGATTGTTGATCCAGGGGACTCGAAGCCAGTTCTGGACTTCTTAACCTATAATGATCTCATCCTGTCTGCCATTCTGATCACGCATCATCACGCCGATCACATCGGAGGGATCGCTAATATCATTGATAATTATAATGTGCCTGTTTATGGGCCTAAGACCGAAGATATTCCTAATATTTCTCACAGACTCGTTGAAGGCGACGAAGTGAAGTTAGACGAATTAGGTCTCATGTTTAATATCCTTGATATACCTGGCCACACGTCAGGACACATCGCCTATTTTGACGAACAAAGGGTGTTTTCTGGCGACACCCTATTCTCATGTGGTTGCGGTAGAATCTTTGAAGGAACTCCACCACAAATGTTTCGATCCCTGCAAAAGCTTGCGCGTCTATCTGATTCTACTGAGGTATACTGCACACATGAGTACACGTTATCCAATATTAAATTTGCTCGCGCCGTAGAGCCGAATAACACTATACTGTCAAATTACGAGCATCTCATTACTTCCAAATTATCTAACCAACAAATTTCTCTCCCGACTTCGATTGGGCTCGAAAAATCTGTAAACCCGTTCCTACGATGTGACGAGCCAACAGTTATCAGTACCGCACAAACCAAAGCGCAAGAAACTCTCTCTAATCCCATAGAAGTTTTTACTGCAATAAGAAAATGGAAAAATGATTTTTAGGCTCAAAATCAATATTTGAAAAGCATTTCAGTTATGTGTATCCAAAATATATTGCCGTTATTAGCTGCCATTGTTGGTTGTCTTCTTTTCAATACTGCAAGCGCAAACACATCTCAAGCTACAGATGACCAAGAAACTATTCATAAATTTCTTAATGAGTATGATATAAAAACGGTAAGCTTTTGGTCCTTTAACTATATCGACCGCAATTCAAACAACGTACCACCGCATACGCCACTAGACTCAATCCCCAGCATTTGGCCTCGCATCATCGACGGTTTTGGCATTCCTGATATCGTTTATAACAAAAGAGAGATCGTCCACCAAGTAATAAGTGGTGACACACTCTATGGCGTTTCCGAACAATATGGAGTCTCCATGAAGGAGCTAGAAACCTGGAATAAATTAAACGGATCCGTAATACGGATAGATCAAAAATTATTCATTCATAAAAATGATCGAGGCAATCATGTACGAAATTTCGAAAATTACTATAAAAATAAGATTGATTATCTAACACGTATCTTTAACCGCAGTCAGAAGTACATACACTTTATTTTGGGTGAAATAGAAAAAAGAAATATGCCAACTGAATTGGCTTTATTACCCATGATCGAAAGTGCCTACTACCCAGTTGCCCACTCCCGAGCACATGCTGCAGGCCTTTGGCAATTTATACCGTCCACTGGAATGAATTACGGTCTCGAGCAGACCTGGTGGCATGATGAGCGTCTAGATGTCATTGCATCAACTACGGCAGCACTTGATTACCTTCAAACGCTATATGCCATATTTAATGACTGGCAGCTTGTTTTAGCGGCATATAATTGGGGAGAAAATGGACTGGCGCGAGCGATTAAAAAAAATAAAAATCGAGGGGAAGGAATAACGTTCTTCGACCTAAAGATGCCAGAAGAGACGAGAAATTATGTTCCCAAATTGCAAGCCATTAAAAACATTATCCGCGAAGCGCATACGGGCATGCTCAATTTGCCTCACGTCGCGGACTATGCATATTTCCAACCAGTACACGTTCCTCATCTCATAGATATCAAATTAGCAGCTGAACTTGCAGAGATTGATATAGAGGAATTTAAAATGCTGAATCCATCACATAATCGCCCAGTTTTTACGACAAACGGGATGGGCTTAATGCTCATTCCAAGCGATCGGGTGGGTAGATTTCAAGACAACTTAAAGAAACATAATGGTCCGTTAGTAAGTTGGGGGACCTACCAATTAAGGGAAGGAGATACCCTCTCACGGACGGCTCAACAATTTAGTATCAGCCTCGACAAACTTCTCGCCGTCAATGGTTTAAAACCACATTTCCCGATGCAAGTTGGTCAATCAATACTCGTACCTTTGCCCTCCTCCACAGAGGCGTCAAACCTGAACCAAACTTGGCAACTTCCTGAGTTTTCTCAACCCAGTTCAATTTAAAAAAAGAGATCATTTGTCACGTGAATCCAGCAGAAACACTATCTGATATTGCTAAACTTTACGAGGTATCCACCAGGACCCTCCAAGACTGAAGTACGGTGAATGGATCTATAGGTTCAAGTACATCAAAAATTATTGATTTATAAAAACCTTGCAATTCCGAGTGTCTCTCAGATACTTTGACGTTAAAATGACCACTATAATCATAAAATGGTAGATCAATGGGACTCCTTGCAGATAAAAAATTATTAATTACTGGGCTTCTAAGTAACCGGTCGATTGCCTATGGTATTGCTCAAGCAGCTATGCGCGAGGGGGCGACCCTAGCGTTTAGTTACGCAGGCGGGGAGAAAATAGAGAAAAGAGTTAGAGAACTTGCTCAGGACTTTGAGACCAATCTCGTAATCCCCTGTGATGTCGGAAACGACGAAGAAATACATGCACTTTGTGCATCATTAAAAACTGAGTGGGGACATCTCGATGGACTTGTACACTCAATCGCATTTGCGCCAAGAGAATCCCTAAGCGGTAACTATCTTGATTCCGTGACAAGAGAAACATTTCAAATTGCCCACGACATCAGCTCCTACAGCTTCTCAGCGCTGGCTCAAGCGGCTCACCCGTTGATGGTGGGGCGCAATGCCTCCCTGTTGGCATTGACGTACCTCGGGTCTCAACGAGCTTTTCCCAATTACAACGTCATGGGCCTAGCAAAGGCCAGTCTTGAAGCCAATGTTCGCTATATGGCCCATAGCCTCGGCTCTGACAACATTCGGGTCAACGCGATTTCTGCGGGCCCGATCAAAACGCTTGCCGCCGCAGGAATTGGAGGCTTCTCCAAGTTACTGTCATTTGCAGCAAAAACTGCGCCATTAAAACGGAACGTTACGATCGAGGAAGTTGGGAATGCCGCCGCTTTTCTTCTGAGTGATTTAGCGAGCGGTATCACCGGTGAAATTACTTACGTAGATGCAGGTTTCAACACATCCGGAGTAGCCCCATTAGACTAATCTGACGACCAATTTAATTACTGAGACTCTCCTTGTCAGCCTTGTCACTTTTAATACGGACATTCGCGTTTTCTCGCAGGCTCGCAATGTATGCGTTCATCTGTTGCTGCATGAGCATCTGCTCTAACTGCTGTTTAGCAGTAATCAAATCGTTTTCTGTCACCTCGTCCAAATCAACAACCTTGGTTACCCGAAAAATGACATAGCGGCCATCGTCAATGGTCATCCCTACATGCGCTGGCAGATCCTCTTTGGAGACACCGAAAATGGCTCTTAAGCCTTCTGGATGAAGTCCCTGCCGCTTAACCAGCGTCACCATGCCAGGCTTCGACCATTCTCCAACCGTCACGTTCTTCCCAGATTTAAAGGCAGCGAGCGCAGACTCACCTTTTGCAACTGCTTTTTCGAGCGATCCTTGCGATTTAAGAAAGTCTTTGATCTCACTCGAAACATCCTTAAAATTCATAGCTTGTTCGACCGCATGCTCAATCACACGCGCTGCCACCAATGTTTTAGGTTGCACTTCGAAAGCCTCGGTATTACGTTTCTCTTCAAGCGACTCTGCAGAAAATATAGCTTGGAGCAGTTCAGGTTTCTCAAGTAGCGTGTTATAACCAGCGCTATCACGGCTCACCCAATCACTGGTTTGAATCGTAAGACCCAACTCTTCAGCAACCGGAGAGAAGCTGTCATAATCCGTATACACTCGATCGCTAAATGTTTGCGATGCCCTGAGATACGTCTCCTCAACTTTAGACTGACGCACTGCTTTTTCAATATCGTCCCTCGCGTCTTTAAAGGATGTTGTATTAACTACTTTGACATCATCGACGCGAATGATGTGATAACCGTATTGAGTCTTAATCGGACCTACGATTGAGCCCTTCTTAGATTCAAACAAAGCTTTATCAAAAGACTCAACCATAAGACCACGACGAAGAAAACCGAGGTCACCGTCATTTTCGGCTGACCCAGGGTCATTTGAGAACTTTTTAGCTAACACTCCAAATTGAGACGGATCCTTTTTTACGATTTGAAGTAATTCTTCCGTCCGTGCACGAGCCGCAGATTTTTCGGCATCAGACCCATCTTCTATGACAGAAATTAAAATATGGCTAGCCCTACGCTCTTCAACACCTTTGAATTCCGCAATGCGATCCTTATAGGCCTGACGTAATTCCTCCTCAGATATGGAGATCGAAGATGCCGCTGACTCTTCATTGAGCACTATATATTCAACCTTTGCTCGCTCGGGGAGCTTGAAAAGATCTGTGTTCTCGTCAAAGTACTTTCGCACCTCTTCATCAGTTACAACGATCGACTCTCGATAGCTCGCAGGAGAAAAAATTAACTGGCTTACTTCACGCTGTTGGCCGCGTTGCTTCACTAATCGACTCACTACTGAGTCTGTAACGATCGCACTTTTTGAGATGACGTTTTGTAGACGTCCCACCAATAGGTCTTCCTCTATTTGCGACTCAAATTCGGCAGGCGCTAAATTTTGCGCACTTAAGAGTCGCTCATATTTTTCCACAGAAAAAACACCTGAATCATCAAAGAATGCAGGAACGCCTTGAATCACCTCTTTCAGTTCCTCAGGAGATACCACCATGCCCATACTTCTTGCCTGATTTAATAACAGACGACGCTCGATCATGTTATTTAATACGGAAGTCTTAAATTCAGCAGTTTGAAGAAACTCAGCAGCCTGCGGATTTGCTTGCGTCTGGGAACGGAGCCGATCTTGCTCCCGGCTGACCATCTGGGCTAATTCCTGCTGTGAAATTATAGATTTGCCAACTTCCGCAATAATCTGCTCTGAATTGCCAGAGTTAAAATAAGAACTAACACCAAAAAACCCGAACGTCAAAACAATTAAACCCAGTATCACCTGGGAGATTATTTTGTTCTTACTTAAGAAGTCAAACATGTGGAGGACCTAACAAACTGTCTCAGATTATCGAAGGGTATAGATTAACAAAAAAGGCGAAAATACGTTAGCCTTTTTCATATTGGCGGAGTGGACGGGACTCGAACCCGCGACCCCCGGCGTGACAGGCCGGTATTCTAACCAACTGAACTACCACTCCTTAACAACGGTCTGGTGGGTGCTGAGAGGCTCGAACTCCCGACATTCGCCTTGTAAGGGCGACGCTCTACCAGCTGAGCTAAGCACCCGAAGTATCTTAAGACTGAACTTAAGTTTCGAGAAACTACACCGCGCTAATGTTGAAAAGCGCGCTAGTTTACTGCATCCTTTAGCGCTTTACCAGCCCGAAATTTAGGAGACTTAGACGCTTTAATTTTAATACTTTCACCTGTACGAGGGTTCCTTCCTATACGCTCACCTCTTTCGCCAACTAGAAAACTGCCAAATCCAACAATAGTAACTTGATCTCCGTGCTTAAGCGCTTTGGCAATTGCTGATGTTGCTCCGTCTAAGGCTCGCTCTGCGGATGCTTTGGACATGTCGGCGGCGACGGCCATTGCCTCTACTAATTCTGATTTATTCACATGAAATCCTTTCCTTTTAATTTTCCAATTTTGTTACCGGGCCATTCACCTAGCCCGCACGTTTGTATCTGTCGTCAACGGGATATATCTAAACTCCTCCTCTTGACGCTATTAAATTCCACTTCATTTATAACAACTGCAAACTATAAGGTAGTAAACATGAACCGATACACAGTGGAGCAAAGACTAGATTATTAGCCTTGCTGGCTCTTTTTAGTGCTTGACTCGGGTAGATTTCCCAACATTAGTTTCGACAGATGGAATAGGTACCTCGTCTGATTGATCTACTGGCAGCGAGATTGGTCGATGTTCTAGAGCAATATCGAGTGCTTCGTCTATCCACTTTACAGGACGAATATCTATTCTACCTTTTATATTATCAGGAATGTCGACCAAATCTTTGATATTTTCCTGGGGTATTAGAACTGTCTTGATGCCTCCTCTATGAGCTGCTAATAATTTTTCCTTTAAACCTCCAATAGCAAGCACTTCCCCCCTAAGAGTAATTTCTCCCGTCATCGCGACATCGCATCGCACTGGTATCTTGGTGATCGACGAGACTAGTGCAATAGTCATCGCGACGCCAGCAGATGGCCCATCTTTTGGCGTGGCACCCTCTGGCACATGAACGTGAATATCATGCTTCTCAAAAACATCATCAGGAATACCTAAAACATGGGCTCTCGAGCGCACAACTGAGCGGGCAGCCTCAACCGACTCCTTCATCACATCACCAAGAGAACCAGTGCGCAGTATGTTTCCTTTTCCAGGAAGGATGACCGACTCAATGGTCAACAGCTCCCCTCCTACTTCAGTCCACGCCAAACCGGTAACCTGGCCAATTTGATTTCTCTTTTCAGCAAGTCCAAAACTAAATTTGCGTACGCCAAGATATTTATCTAAGTTCTTAGCTGTGACACTTATTTTTTCAGATATCTTGTTTACCGAAATAGCGGTTACTACTTTGCGGCAGATCTTTGAGATTTCTCTTTCCAAAGAACGCACACCGGCCTCTCGCGTGTAGTACCTAACAATATCCCTGATGGCGCCATCCGAAATTGAGATCTCATGTTTCTCAACGCCATTGTTCTTTAGCTGTTTTGGCAACAGATAGCGTATTGCAATATTTATTTTTTCGTCTTCCGTATAACCGGCCAGACGAATAACCTCCATCCGGTCCAATAAAGGATTAGGAATATTCATCGAATTAGCAGTTGCCACGAACATGACATCTGACAAGTCGTAGTCGACCTCTACGTAGTGGTCTGCAAATTTATCGTTTTGCTCTGGATCTAAGACTTCAAGAAGTGCTGAGGACGGATCTCCACGAAAATCCATGCCCATTTTATCAACCTCATCGAGGAGAAATAATGGATTTCGCACTCCAATTTTGCCCATATTTTGCAGAATCTTACCGGGCATCGAGCCGATATATGTCCTTCTATGCCCGCGAATCTCAGCCTCATCTCGAACACCACCTAGAGACATTCGAGTGAACAAACGATTAGTCGCTTTGGCGATTGACTGACCCAATGAGGTCTTACCAACTCCCGGAGGCCCGACAAGACAAAGTATCGGAGCTTTGAGCTTGTCTACACGCTGCTGGACAGCAAGATACTCAATGATTCGTTCTTTGACTTTATCTAGTCCATAATGATCTTCGTTAAGAATTTTTTCGGCGGCCTTAAGATCAGCCGAAACCTTACTTTTTTTCTTCCAAGGTAAACCAATTAAAGTCTCTATATAGTTCCTAACAACGGATGCCTCGGCAGACATAGGTGACATCAATTTTAATTTTTTCAACTCCCCATCAGCCTTACTTTTTGCCTCTTTAGACATACGAGCTAATTTGATTTTTTTCTCAAGCTCCTCTATGTCTGCTCCATCCTCTGAATCACCAAGCTCTTTTTGAATTGCCCTAACTTGCTCATTGAGATAGTACTCTCGCTGACTCTTCTCCATTTGACGCTTTACACGACCCCGAATACGACGCTCGACTTGCATAATATCTAACTCAGACTCTAACAAACCTAACAAGTGTTCGAGGCGCGCTTTTACATCCGTCAACTCCAACACCTCTTGTTTCTGACCAATCTTTAATGGCAAGTGAGCCGCTACTGTATCTGCTAATCTACCGGCCTCATCAACGCCCGCCAAAGAGTTCAGGATCTCTGGAGGTATCTTCTTATTAACTTTAACGTACTGCTCGAATTGAGTAACCAGAGCTCTGCGCATTCCCTCCAGCTTTGATGAATCGCCAGGAGTTGACTCCATTTCTTGGATATCGCAGCTTAGATGCGTTCCCTCGTCCAACACATGTTCCACCCGAGCTCGTTTAACTCCCTCAACTAAGACCTTAACCGTCCCATCTGGCAGCCTAAGCATTTGTAGGATGTTCGCAACGCTGCCCACTTGATACAAGTCGGAAGCATCAGGATCATCTTTGGTTGCAGTTTTTTGAGCAACAAGCATGACATGCTTCCCTGCTTCCATCGCGACTTCCAAGGCTTTATTTGATTTTACCCGCCCAACGAAGAGCGGTATCACCATGTGAGGAAAAACAACGACATCTCTAAGAGGAATTAGAGGATACGTACTATTTGTCTCGTTTCCCTGAAGTTTCTCACTCATGTTTGTACCTTTAGCATTATCAGACTACCTCAATACATGGAGACTAATTACAAAAATTCAAGACCAACGAAACATTATGCGTTTGATGCCAATGAGCGAGAAACCGCATAATCCTGATCGGAGTAAATCAAAAGCGGCTTCGTTCCTTCCAACACAGTAGTTCCGTCAACAACGACCTTCTCAACATTTTTCAATGATGGAAGCTCATACATAACATCAAGCAGCACGCTCTCAATGATGGATCTAAGGCCTCGTGCTCCCGTTTTTCTCTCGACTGATTTTTTGGCAATCACGGAAAGTGCATCAGATCTAATATCCAGAACAGCCCCTTCCATCGCAAACATTTTTTTGTACTGTTTGAGCAGTGAATTTTTAGGCTCTGTTAGAATTTGGATCAGAGAATTTTCATCCAACTCCTCCAGAGTCGCCAGCACGGGAAGCCTTCCAACGAACTCAGGGATCAATCCAAACTTAATGAGATCCCCTGGCTGCACACTCTTCAACACGTTACCAATATCGCGGGCGGCATTCTTAGGTTTCACTTCAGCACCAAAACCGATACCACTTTTATCAGAACGATCTCGTATAATTTTTTCAAGCCCATCAAACGCACCACCACAGATAAACAGAATATTACTGGTATTTACTTGTACAAAATCTTGATTTGGATGTTTACGTCCACCCTGAGGCGGCACCGATGCAATGGTTCCCTCAATGAGCTTCAAGAGTGCTTGCTGCACGCCCTCCCCTGAAACATCCCGGGTGATGGACGGATTATCAGTTTTTCGTGAAATCTTATCAATTTCGTCTATATAGACGATACCTCTTTGAGCGCGGTCAACATCGTAGTCACACTTCTGCAGAAGCTTTTGGATGATATTTTCTACATCTTCGCCCACATAGCCAGCTTCAGTAAGGGTCGTAGCATCAGCCATCACGAATGGCACATTCAACAAACGCGCAAGCGTTTGAGCAAGTAGTGTTTTGCCTGAACCAGTTGGACCAACCAACAAAATATTGGACTTGGACAGCTCAACACCATCGTCAGTGGTCTCGTGCAAACGTCGATAGTGGTTATAAACCGCGACCGACAAAATACGTTTTGCCAACTCCTGTCCAATAACGTAGTCGTCAAGACTCTCCCTAATTTCCTTAGGAACAGGTAACGACGATAACTTTTCCTCTGAGCGCGTCTCAGCCAGAGCTTCTTCTAAAATGATATCGTTACACAGCTCAATACATTCATCACAGATGAATACAGAAGGTCCTGCTACTAACTTCTTCACCTCTTGTTGACTCTTACCGCAGAAGGAGCAGTAAAGAAGCTTTTCCGTATTGCTGTCGCTATTTTCAGTCATGAAACCCTATTCATTATCTTTCATATTTAAATATTGATAACAGAAATTTTGACACGATTAAATACATCAAGTTCTAACTTCTCTTAGACAGTATCTCATCAACTAAGCCGTAAGTTACCGCTTCTTCAGCACCGAGAAAATTATCTCGATCGGTATCTTTTTTTATCGATTCAATGGATTGCCCAGTATGTTCGGACAACAACCGGTTCAAGCGATCCTTAAGATAAAGGATCTCTTTTGCGTGAATTTCAATATCAGACGCTTGCCCTTGAAAGCCACCAAGTGGTTGATGAATCATTACGCGAGAGTTTGGAAGCACAAATCGCTTACCTTTTTGGCCCGCTGTCAGTAAAAATGCTCCCATACTCGCTGCCTGGCCGATACACAACGTACTTACGTCGGGCTTAATAAACTGCATGGTGTCATAGATGGCCATACCTGCTGAGACAACACCACCTGGAGAGTTGATATAGAATGAAATGTCCTTATCAGGGTTCTCAGACTCGAGAAACAGAAGCTGCGCAACCACCAAATTGGCGGTTAACTCATTTACCGGCCCTACCAAAAAGATAACTCGCTCTTTCAAAAGACGTGAGTAAATGTCGTAGGCTCTCTCTCCTCGGCCACTTTGCTCAATGACCATCGGCACCATCCCAAGCGCAGCGGGCGCTAGATAATCACTACCATTCATCGTCATTGATCTATACCCATGAGTTCGTCAAAGCTCAATTTAACTTCCTTTACCTGCGCTTTTTCTAAAGCCCAAGTCACCACATTCTTCTCAACCACGAACGATTCTAACTCTCTCAATCGCTGAGGGTTTTTGTAGTACCAATCTCGAATTTCCTGGGGTTTTTCATATCCAGTCGCCATTTCCTCAACCTCTTCTTTAAGTTGATAGGGCTTAGGCTGCAATTCATTTTTTTCTGCGATATACGCAATGATTAACCCCAGTTTAACGCGACGCGTGGCTTCTTCGACGAACATCTCTTTGGGAAGAGTAACCTCCCCAACTTTCAAGCCGCGCGATTCCATGTTCTGCTTCATTCGCTCAGCAAGCCTCTGCCCCTCTTCATCGATCAATGCTTGCGGCACGTCAAACTCTTCCTGATCAAGCAGCGCCTTCATGACGAGATCCTTTTGACGCGACGCCAATCGCTTGCGAACCTCAGAATCGACGTTTTTCTTAACATCAACACGAAGCTTGCCTACATCACCATCCTCAAAACCTAGCTGCTTAGCAAAATCGGCATTAATTTCAGGCAAAACGGCACCCAAAACCTCGTGGATCTTAACTTCGAACTGCGCCTTCTTCCCCGCTAAATCCTTGCTGGGATAATCATCAGGAAACTGGACATCAAAAGACTTCTCATCAGTAGCCCTTAATCCCGTCAACGCATTTTCAAAATCAGCAAGTAATCGGCCCTCTCCAAGTGGCATCATTACACCCTCGCCAGCACCCCCTTCAAAGAGTTCCCCGTCGACCGAGCCTTTAAAATCTAATTTTATTTGATCCCCAATCTCTGCGACTTTGTCCTTAACCACGAAATTAGCTCTTTGTTTTTGCATGATGCCAAGGGTTGAATCAACTTCTGCATCGCCAACACTGACTGTTGGCTTATCGATTGAGCAATTCGCAATATCCTTTATCGCGATTGCAGGATACACCTCGAAGGTAGCGATGAAAACAAAGTTGTCGTCTTCTTCCTTCTTCGCTTGGACATCGATTTTAGGAAGCCCTGCTATTTTCAACTCTTTTTGCGCTAAAGCGTCCCCAAGATTCTTGCCTATGACGTCACTCATAACTTCACTTCGCACTTGACCACCATGTTGTCGCTCAACAATCTTCACTGGAACCTTGCCGGGTCTGAACCCAGCGACTCTGACAGTCTTGGACAATCGACTTATACGGGAAACCACCTCACTGTTTATCTCGGCCATTGGCACAGAAATTGAGATTCTTCTTTCTAAGCTGCTGATTGTCTCTAGTGTTGCGTCCATACTAATCCCAAAAAATAATGCGTACACCCTCACCCGATTAGAGAGTGGTTATATTAAAATATCGCAGCCAAAACATCTAACTACTACATAAATTTGGTGCGAAAGGAGAGACTCGAACTCTCACACCTCTCGGCGCCAGAACCTAAATCTGGTGCGTCTACCAATTCCGCCACATTCGCACACAGGGCATTCTACTATAATCCCAATATCTCGGTTATTTGAGCCTAAAATTTTTAGCGTACTCAACTGCCTATAAACTCGCTTTAATTAATGGATATCTCGCTTTGCCCGTTGACCAATACGAAAACTTTCCTATCGCCTCGATAATGTTGCCCAAATATCTAAGGGCTCCTATCGAAACAATATATAACTTTGCGCGGACAGCAGATGATATAGCAGACCACAGCGAGCTACCAGCCCCTTTCAAAAAAGAGCGTTTAGGGTTTTTCCACGAAGAACTGAAGAGAATCCAATCTGACCAATCGCCACTCACTCTGCTTTTCTCTGAACTTGGGACTTTGATCACTCATCATAACCTGCCTATAACTTTGTTTTTTCAATTGCTCGATGCTTTCGAGCAGGATCTCACAACCAGACGATACGAAAACTTTACACAGCTTAAACTGTATTGCGATCGATCAGCTAATCCAATCGGTCGTATTCTGCTGCACTTGTTTTGCCATACTCACAATAACTACCTTCAGTGGTCAGATTCTATTTGCACCGGTCTTCAAATTATTAATTTTCTGCAAGACGTCACTGATGACTATGCAATAGGAAGAATTTATTTTCCCCAAGATGAGATGGACTCCTTTAGCGTCACCGAACATCACATTAAGAATAAAGTATTTGATCTGAATTGGTTAAATTTTATGGACTTTCAAACTAATCGCGCACGGCAATATCTGGTTGATGGCGCCGCACTTTACGAGAAGCTACCTGGCAGAATTGGTATGGAAATAAAAACAATTGTCAAATCAGGATTACAGGTCACCAACAAGCTCGCTGCTTCTCGAGGCAATGTTTTCGCTAAGCCCCATAAAATTAACTCATTGGACTTTGTGTCCATTTTATTCCAAACAGTTTTTCGTAAATAATGACACCGCAAGAGTACTGCAACCAAAAAACTGCACAGAGTGGATCAAGCTTCTACTATAGCTTCTTATTTCTCAAAAAAAATAAACGTGAAGCCATTACTGCCCTTTACGCGTTTTGTCGAGAGGTTGACGACATCGTAGATAAACCATCCGATGAACACGTTGCGAGATCAACGCTAGGTTGGTGGAACCATGAGCTAGACGCCATGTGGTCGGGCTCCCCTCAGCACCCAGTCACACAAGCACTCAGCCGCTTTATTGAACCCTATAAACTGGAGAAAAAATACTTCAAACTCATTATCGAAGGGATGTTGATGGATCTTGATAAAACGGAGTATCAGAATATGGAGCAGCTAACTCAATACTGTTATCGCTCCGCAGGCGCCGTTGGTATCCTCTCAGCAAATATTTTTGGCTACTCAAACCCAAGCACACTCATCTATGCGGAGCAATTAGGGCTTGCTCTTCAGTTAACGAATATTTTAAGAGACATAAATGAAGACCTTCAGCGTGCCAGGATATACATACCGCTAGACGAGTTGAAAAAAGCAGGGTTGAATAGAGAAACACTTCTAAGCGCGGTAGGGACGAAGCCCTTCGACGCATTAATCACGAATCAAGTCAATATTGCTTACGATCTTTTCGATTCTGCTCATTCGCATTTGCACCCAGATGATCGGCAGTCTCAAAAAGCCGGCTTAATCATGAGCGCCATTTACCGCAAACTTCTTCAAAAAATCGCATCCAAACCCTCTCAAATATTTCTTAAACGTCAATCACTGACGCCGATTGAAAAATTTTGGATTGCGTGCAAAGTTTGGGCAAAACTGTAAAAAATATGCCAGCCCTAAACGTTGCTATTATCGGAGCTGGTTGGGCTGGACTCTCCGCTGGCGTAACGCTGGTGGATGCTGGCGTGCCGACAACATTATTTGAATCTTCACACGTTCTCGGGGGGCGCGCTCGCCAGATCACAATTAACGAACAAATAATCGACAACGGTATACACCTGCTGTCGGGAGCCTACACAGCAACATTAGCACTACTAAGCCAAATACAAATACCCTTAGAGCCTCTCGATATAGACCGTCAGCCTTTTAAATATTCCTATGGTCCACTGCGAATCAACACCCCACGCCTCCCCTTCCCCGCAAAACAGTTACTAGGATTCTTATTTGCACGTGGACTAAACTTAACCGACAAACTTGCAGCCCTTAAATTTTTACAGCTAATTAAAGCTGAGAAGCTGGCAGTGCGACCATTCGAATCGGTGCAAAACTTGCTCTTACGTCACCAACAAACAGATACCTTAATAGAGCTACTGTGGAATCCGATTTGCATCTCAGCGCTGAATATCCAATGCGAACGGGGCTGCGCCTCCGTATTCACCAACGTAATTTCAGATGCCTTACTTGGGCCAAAAGGAAGTAGTGATATGTTGTTCCCCAAAAGTGACTTAACATCTCTTTTTGCATCACGAGCGGGAAGATATATTGAAAAACATGAAGGAATACTTCGTTTGGGATATCGAGCAAAAATTACTCAAGGCAAAAATAACGAGTTAACAATAAAAGATTCTAATGAATCATTCTCTCATATTGTGGTGGCAACATCTCCTCATAACGTAAGAAACGTATTTGAAGAATCATCAATGATTCGATCATCACTCAACCTAATCGACCAATTTACTTACGAACCCATTTACACCGTTTATCATCAATACAAAAAAAATACATCAACTAATGATCGAATGATAGGACTCAACTCACCCTACGCTCATTGGGTGTTCGACCGAGGGATAACTCACCAAGATTTAGGCCTCATTGGCGTTATTATCAGCGGGTCAGGCCTGCACCAAAACTTAACGAATGAGCAATTAGCTAGTAAGTCTGCAAACGTCCTTAATGACAATTTCGGCTTTGGAACCCCATTATGGAGCCAGGTACTTGCTGAAAAACGAGCTACCTTCTCTTGTACGCCAGGACTTAAACGACCCACGCAAATCACTGATAAAAATGGCATTATTCTCGCTGGTGACTACACCTATCAACGCTATCCAGCTACACTTGAAGCTGCAGTTCGAAGCGGTATGAAAGCCTCAGACATTATCATTAAATCATTATGAAACCTTTAATTGAGACTCTCGAAACAGGAATCCGATTAGATGACAAATCCATTTTGATTACTGGTGCATCCGGTGGAATTGGACGTGCCCTAGCGCTTTCATGCGCTGATCTCGGTGCAACCGTATTATTGAGCGGCAGAAACGTAAATGCCCTCAATGAAACCTATGACCTGATCAAATCAAAGGGCAATCACGAGCCGGCCACCTTAGAACTCGACCTCTGCAAGGCAACCGAAATAGAATTTGAGAATATCAATAGAGTCATCAAAGCAAATATTGGGCCTCTTCATGGGCTTGTTCATTGCGCGACCCACATTACAGAACTTGGACCTATCCGAAACTTAGGACTTTCTGCATGGCAAAGTCTTCTTAAAGTCAATGTCATTGCCCCCGCACTTTTGATACAAGCCTGCGAACCTCTATTCGAAGCCTCCGGGTCGGGGTCAGTCGTTCTCACGTCCGACACCCATGCATTATCTCTGGATGCATACTGGGGTGGTTACGCTGTATCAAAATCGGCTCTTAATGCTTATGCGAAATTACAATCGAATGAGTGGAAAAATGAAAGACCGTATAGGGTAAATGTGATCACGCCCGGACCTATTAACTCCCCTTTGCGATCAAAAACACACCCCGGCGAAGATCGTAACCTTCTGAGATCGATAGATTCTCTATTATCAACCTACATCTATCTATTAAGTGACTCGAGCAGTCATGTCAGTGGTGAAAATTTTGGTTACTCACCTTGAATTACGGCACGAAACCAATCAGGTACCTGTTTGGACTTTCCTACCGAAATATCGGCCCAAACCATAATCGCCTCAGCCTCAGCGAAAATCTCTGACTCATCACAACAATTTATAAGTTGGTGATATATGGCGAAACTACTTCTACTTAATCTTCCAACGTAACTCGTTACAGAAAATGCAGCCGGATACACAGCAGGCTTTAAATAACGACAGGTGATTGTTCCTAAAATAGGGCCCTCTGACTTGGAGTTGTAATCAACCCCTAACTCCTCAAACCAAGCGACGCGACATTCCTCAAAGTACCTCAAGTAAGCAACATTGTTCATATGCGCAAGGCTATCCATCTCACCCCAGCGCATACTCATACGATCAGTTCTAACTAATCGCATCGAATTTTTTAACGAAGTATCCATTTTTTTTGATCTCTAATCAGATGAAAATATGTCATAAATGAATTAATATTTATCCTTCGGAATATAACAGACTTAACGCAGGGAATCCCTGAGATCGTAGGAGTTGGTTTTGTCAGAACGAGAGTCAATGGAGTATGACGTTGTTATTATCGGCGCAGGACCTGCAGGGTTAGCATGCGCCATCAAACTAAAACAATTAGCGAATGATTCCGGAAAGGATCTAACTGCCTGCATCGTTGAAAAGGGTTCAGAGGTTGGTGCGCATACTTTATCAGGTGCGGTGATTGAAACTCGAGCGCTAGATGAGCTCATACCTGATTGGAAAAACTTAGGAGCGCCCTTACATACTTTAGTCACTGAAGATCGTCTTCTATATTTAACAGCCTCTAAATCCTATACTTTACCAACACCCTCGTATATGAATAACCACGGAAACTATATCGTGAGTTTAGGCAATGTCGTACGTTGGCTCGGACAACAAGCAGAAGGATTAGGTGTTGAAATTTATCCAGGTTTTGCCGCTACTGAAATACTTTTCAACAAAGATGGGTCCGTAAAAGGAGTTGCAACTGGGGATATGGGCGTTGGAAAAGACGGAGAACGTACCGACGGTTACCAGCAAGGAATAGAGCTTTATGCAAAACAAACCATCTTCGCAGAAGGCTGTCGCGGATCATTGACAAAAGCAGCTATAGAACGTTTCGATCTAAGAAAAGGTGTTGAACCACAAACCTATGGCATCGGCATCAAAGAACTTTGGGAGGTGTCTCCAGAAAACCACCAAGAGGGACTCGTCATCCACACAACGGGATGGCCGCTTGACCAGAAAACCTATGGCGGTTCATTTGTATATCACCTCGAGAACAATCAAGTTGCCGTCGGATTCGTCGTCGGGCTTGATTACAAGAACCCATTTCTATCTCCCTTTGAGGAATTCCAAAGATTTAAAACCCACCCAGATATCTGTAAAACTTTTGAAAAAGGTCGACGAATCTCCTTTGGGGCTAGAGCTATCTCAGAGGGTGGCTACCAATCAATCCCTCGGCTCTCATTCCCTGGTGGACTGCTCATCGGAGATGCGGCCGGCTTTCTGAACGTACCAAAAATCAAAGGCTCTCATACCGCTATGAAGTCCGGAATAGTGGCTGCGGAATCGCTCATGAGCTCTCTAAACTCAAGCAATACTAGAGCAACCCTGGATTACACTTATCGACTATCAAACTCATGGCTATGGACAGAACTCAAACAAGTTCGGAATATTCGACCATCGTTTAAGTGGGGGTTCTGGATTGGTATGCTCTACTCCGCTATTGACACCTACATACTTCGTGGAAAAGCGCCTTGGACACTGAAGCACCATGAAGATCATAAGCAACTCACTTTAGCAAGCAAGGCGAAAAAAATAAACTACCCTAAGCCAGATGGCATATTAACTTTTGATCGATTAACCTCAGTGTTTATTTCAAACACCAACCACGAAGAAAATCAAAAATGTCATTTGCAACTGAAAAACGAATCAACGCCGATCACAATCAACTTGACCGATTATGGCTCCCCAGAGCAATACTATTGCCCAGCTGGTGTCTATGAAATTGTTACGGAGCAGAATATTCCTAAACTGCAAATCAACGCACAAAACTGTGTTCACTGCAAAACGTGCGACATTAAAGATCCTACGCAGAATATTAACTGGGTCCCACCAGAAGGGGGCGGCGGACCCAATTATCCAAATATGTAAGCCGATCAACTCCAGCCATCAGCAAAATAGGTACATGGCTAACTTGGCTCAACAAGACCCACAGAATTACTATTGACTATATAACCGGATCTCCTTGCATATTGAGTGTATCTACATAATCAAGTTAGAAGGTTTGCCAACTAGAGTGTCAACTTCCATCAATCGCACGAGGCTTACGTTCATCATCAACCGAGACATAAGTAAGCGTTGCATCCGTGACTTTTACCGTTGCTTCTAAAGAGCGCCTTTGGGCATAAACCTCAACATCAACCGTAATTGACGTTTTTCCAACCTTAGAAACTGACGCATAAAAACTGACTACATCACCAATATGGACTGGTTGCTTAAACACAAAAGAGTTCACTGCAATCGTAACGATTCTTCCTTTAGCTAAAAGCGCCGCTGGAATACTTCCTGCGATATCTACTTGTGACATAATCCAACCGCCAAAAATATCACCACTGTAGTTCGCATCAGAAGGCATAGGAACCACTCGCAAAGTTGGGTCACGGTCCACTGGTAACACCTTATCTAAATTTACGGCCATCAGAAGTAAGACTCATCAAGTGACATGATCGTTTTATGGCCAGCCACGACTTGGTCTTTAAGCACTCCGGCTAATGGCAATATATTCTCTGCATAAAAGCGACTAGTCGCAAGTTTACCTCTATAAAATTTTGCGTTTGGACTCTCTGCATCTAACCCCTTCTTCGCGATTATTGCAGACCGCGCAAGCATCCAACCACCAGCAACTGTGCCGAAGAGTTTCAGTAGTGGGACAGATCCGGCATAAGCCGTCTGAGGATCTTTAGAATAAATATTGAGAACCCATTTAACTGACTCTTCAAGCGCCTCTACGGAAATTTGAAATTTATCTCTGATCATGGATAAACCGGAATGATCCTTAAATTCATCAAAATCTTGAATTGTTTGACGCATCTGACCAATTAACTGAAATGCAGTTATTCCGCGCTCTGTCGCGACTTTACGACCAATTAAATCGTTAGCTTGAATCCCAGTCGTCCCCTCATATATCGGCGTGATTCTTGCGTCACGTAGATACTGCGCCGCACCTGTTTCTTCTACAAAACCCATACCTCCATGAACCTGCACACCCATTGAAGTTATCTCTATCGACTGCTCAGTACACCAACCCTTGACGACGGGAGTTAAAAGGTCAAACATACTCTGGTAGTTCGCTCGCTCTGTCTCGTCTTCATGATGAAGCGCCCGATCAAGATAAGAACAAGTTTGAAGTGCTAAAGCACGCATTGCTTCCACTTGGGATTTCATGGTGAGGAGCATCCGCCTCACATCAGGATGATGGATGATTGAAACTCGCTCCCCAGAGCCAGCACCGATACTCCGCCCCTGTATACGTCCCTTGGCAAATTCAGCGGCACGCTGATACGAACGCTCAGAGATTGCCACACCTTCAATCCCTACTTCCAAACGCGCAAAATTCATCATCGTAAACATATACTGAAGCCCACGATTCTCTGCCCCAACAAGGTACCCAACAGCTCCATCGTCATCACCGTAGGCCATTACACAAGTAGGACTTGCGTGAATACCAAGCTTTTCTTCGATCGATACACACTTCACATCATTTCTTTCACCAATTGAGCCATCAGCGTTTACCAAAAATTTAGGAACCACGAATAAAGAAATCCCCTTGACCCCTTCGGGAGCATCTGGGGTACGCGCAAGAACGAGATGGACGATGTTATCTGCCATCGTATGCTCCCCCCACGTAATATAAATTTTAGTACCAAAAATTCGATAGAGATCACCGTCAGGAATCGCCTTTGCTCGAACCGCTGATAAGTCAGAACCTGCCTGAGGCTCTGTAAGATTCATTGTTCCCGACCACTCGCCACTGACTAATTTATTTAGGAAGACCCCCTTCAGCTCATCTGATCCATGTCTTTTAATCGCTTGGATTGCTCCGGCTGTAAGCATAGGGCATAGTGCAAACGACATGCAGGAGGCGTTCCACATCTCTGCCGTAAGTGCCGCGATTATATGAGGCAATCCTTGCCCACCCCATTGAGGATCATTTGCAAGTCCACCCCACCCACCATCACAAAATGCTTTGTATGCCTCGGAGAAACCTGCAGCAGGAGTTACAACGTGGTTTTCAAGTTTCGCCCCCTCCCGATCACCGGTCCAATTTAACGGGTCCAACACGCCAGTGGCAAACTTACCCGCCTCCTCAATGATGAAGCTTACTAACTCAGCGTTAATCTCTTCATTACCTGGTAGCGCTTGTATTGGTGCCAACCCAACCAGTTCGTTAACAACGAACTCCATGTCAGCTGCAGGTGCTTGATAGACGGACATTATTACATTCCTTTATTGAAATTAAATAGAGGCCAGCTAAATTAAGTTCGTAAGCTCTGGAACAGCTTCAAATAGGTCCCCAACGAAACCGTAGTCAGCCACTTGAAAAATAGGCGCCTCCTCATCTTTATTGATTGCCACAATGATCTTGCTATCTTTCATTCCTGCTAAATGTTGAATGGCTCCAGAAATACCAACTGCAATGTAGAGTTCAGGTGCAACTATTTTTCCAGTTTGCCCCACTTGATAATCATTGGGCACAAACCCAGAATCAACTGCGGCCCGAGATGCTCCAACGGCGGCCCCTAATTTATCTGCAAGCGCTTCTAAGAGTGAAAAATTTTCCGCACTTCCCATACCTCGTCCGCCAGAAACAATGACTCTTGCAGCAATTAACTCAGGCCTGGCTGATTTCGTCAATTCTTGCCTGATTAATGAGCTCAAATTTTTACTCCTCAACACATCAATGGACTCAACTATGCCACTTCCACCTTCAGCAGCACAAACATCAAATCCTGTTGTTCTAACAGTAATCACCTTGATCGAATCGGATGCTACCAACGTAGCTAAGGCGTTTCCAGCATAAATTGGCCTTATAAACGTGTCTTCGCTCTGCACTACTACAACATCAGAAATTTGTGCCACATCAAGAAGTGCAGCAACACGAGGCATCACATTTTTTCCAAAACTCGTAGCTGGCGCAAGAATATGAGAATAATTCTCAGCTACAGTCACCACAATGTCAGCCACGTCTTCTGCCAAACCATTTTTAAAATATTCGGCATCAGCTAACAATACTTTGGTAACACCAGCTAGTTTAGACGCAGCCTCAGCGACTAACGCACATTCAAAACCCGCCACCAAGATATGAATCTCTTTACCTAATTTTTGTCCAGCAGTAACCGTATTGAGCACGGCTCCTTTAATTGCCATGTTATCGTGTTCCGCAATAATCAGTGTGGCCATCAAATCACCTTCGCTTCATTTTTAAGTTTATCCAATAGCTCTTCAATAGAGCCAACCTTCTGACCTGCAATGCGCTGTGGAGGCTCAGTCACTTTGATCGTTTTAAGTCTCGGAGCTATATCCACTCCAAGTTCCTCAGGCGTCACTTTATCTATGACTTTCTTTTTAGCCTTCATAATATTGGGTAGCGTCACATATCTGGGCTCATTGAGTCTTAAGTCAGTTGTGATTACCGTAGGGAGCGTTACCTTAATCGTTTCCAGTCCACCATCAATCTCGCGCGTTACTAACGCCGCATCACCTTCTATCTCTACTTTTGAAGCAAACGTAGCCTGCGACCATCCGAGCTTTGCTGCAAGCATTTGACCGGTTTGATTGAAGTCATCATCAATAGCTTGTTTACCCATAATAACTGCTCTAGGCGCTTCTCTATCCACCAACTTTGCTAGAACTTTAGCAACCCCCAAAGGTTGTGTTTCTTGATCCGTCTCAACATGGATCGCACGATCTGCGCCAAGCGCAAGCGCCGTGCGAAGTGTCTCTTGGCAAGCCGTTGGCCCTATAGACACAGCAACAATTTCGGTAACAAGCCCTGCCTCTTTAAGACGCATCGCCTCTTCAACAGCAATTTCATCAAAAGGATTCATTGACATTTTCACGTTAGCCATTTCGACTCCGCTTTGGTCTGCCTTAACCCTAATCTTGACGTTGTAGTCAACAACCCGCTTTACTGGAATTAAAACCTTCATCAAATTTCGCCTTCTCACTAAAAAATTTAAACACAACAGTTGTTTTTTAGCGTACCACAACAGGATCATCTGATGCGAACTCGGACAAAACAACCGTTACTGATCTACTTCTCGTAGCCGCTCCCTGAGTGCCGCCTTTTGAATCTTTCCCGTTGACGTCTTTGGCAGTAAACCGAAAATCACCCTTTTCGGGCATTTATAATGAGCAAGGCGTTTTCGACAAAACGCAATCACATCGTCCTCAGTCAGCACCTCTTCCGCTGACTTCAAGGTAACGAAAGCGCAAGGAACTTCACCCCACTTCTCATCAGCCTGAGCCACAACTGCCGCCTCAAGGATACGACTGTCCTGACAAAGAACATCCTCAATCTCGATCGTTGATATGTTTTCACCTCCTGATATGATGATATCTTTGGATCGATCTTTAATCGTAACGTAACCAAACGTATCAATGATGGCCAAATCACCGGTATGGAACCAACCTCCATTGAATGCGGATTGCGTAGCATTCGGGTTTTTCAAGTACCCTTTCATTGTGATGTTGCCGCGAAAACAAATTTCCCCCATGGTCTTCCCGTCACGGGCGACGGGAAGCATTGTTTCGATATCCAATACATCCATTCCTTCTTGCACGACATACCGCACACCCTGCCGACCATTTTTTTGAGCACGCTCCTCCAATGAGAGATCCTCCCACTCAGGGTGCTGAGCGCACACCGCAGCTGGGCCATACACTTCGGTCAAGCCATACACATGGGTCAAGTCCACACCCAAAAGCTCCGCACCCTCAATGACCGATCTTGGAGGAGCTGCGCCTGCAATCATCCCCTTGACTCGTGATTTGAGCTTTTGACCTCCACCGGCTGAGGCGTTTATCAAGGTGTTATAAACCACCGGTGCGCCGCACATATGCGTGACATCATGGTCTCGCATTAAATCGAAGATGACATCAGACTCAACTCGCCGAAGGCAAATACTTGTTCCAGCAACAGCTGCCAACGTCCAAGGAAAACACCAACCGTTACAGTGAAACATTGGTAGCGTCCACAAGTATCTTGAAAAATAGGGCATAGTCCATGTCACCACATTACCAAGAGCGTTCAAATAAGCGCCTCGATGATGCGTCACAACGCCCTTGGGGTCACCAGTGGTTCCAGACGTATAGGACAAGGCAATCGCATCCCACTCATCCTCCGGCAATTTCTGCTTAAAAAACGAATCCCCACTTGCAATGAACGCTTCATATTCAATATCACTCGCCGGCGGTAACTCAGCAAAGTTCGCATCGGCGATATCAATCAATAGCGGTTTTTGCTTCAACGTTGACAACGCGGCATTGACCACGGCGTGATACTCTCGATCGACCAACAAAACCTTGGCACCTCCATGTTGAAGCATAAACGCAATCGCTCCAGAATCTAAACGCGTATTCAACGCATTAATAATGCCACCCGCCATTGGTATCCCGAAATGGGCCTCAAACATTGCGGGCGTATTGGGTGCCATAATCGCGACCGTATCGCCATACTCCAAACCAAGCCTCACTAACGCGGAGGCGAACTGCCTACATCGCGTATAAGTTTCTTTCCATGTTTGCTTCTGTCCTCCATAGACAACCGCCAGACGGTCTGGATAAACATCTGCAGCCCACGACATAAGAGAAATCGGAGATAAAGACGCATAATTTCCTTTGAGTTTTTTTAGCTCTCGATTAAACGCGTCACGCATCGCCTATCACACCTTTTCATTGAGTACTTTTATACCCTAACAATTCATCTAAAACACCGCATCAATGGCTTGGCTAATGTGCTCTACCTTGATTAACTCGATACCCTTTAAAATGGTTTTAGGAGCATTTGCTACGGGTATAATGGCTCGATCAAAGCCAAGCTTGAGTGCTTCTTTTAAACGATCCTGACCACGCTGTACCGCTCTGACCTCACCAGATAGGCCGATCTCGCCGAACGCTACAGTTTTACCACCAACCACTTTTCCTCTCAATGATGACACAATAGCCAAAAGGACCGGCAAATCTGATGCCGGCTCATTGATTCTGACACCGCCAACCGCATTAACAAAAATATCCTGATCGAACGCTGCTATGCCTGCATGTCGATGCAAAACCGCAAGCAACATAGCCAATCGATTTTGCTCCAGCCCAACGGTAAGTCGTCGTGAGTTAGCCAAATGGGAGGTGTCAACAAGCGCCTGTAGCTCCACTAAAAGAGGACGACTACCTTCTTGCGTCACCATGACACAACAACCAGCAACTTCTTTTCCGTGCTGTGACAAAAATAACGCAGATGGGTTAGCCACACCACGTAAACCTCGATCTGTCATCGCAAAAACACCCAGCTCATTAGCCGCTCCAAATCGATTTTTAATCGAACGAACCAAACGAAAACTCGAGTAAGCATCTCCCTCGAAGTACAAAACCGTATCAACGATATGTTCAAGCACACGAGGTCCGGCAATAGCGCCCTCTTTCGTCACATGACCGACCAACAACAATGTTGTGCCATTCGCTTTAGCAAAGCGCGTCAGTTGCGCTGCGCACTCTCGCACCTGGGACACGCTACCTGGCGCAGGCTGTATGTCCTCGGAATAGACCGTCTGAATTGAATCGATGACCACAACATCAGGCTTTTCTCGATTTAAGGTTTCAAGAATTCTGTTGATTTGGATTTCCGATAGCAGCAGCAACTTTTCCGATTTCAAATCTAACCGCTGCGCTCTGAGTCCAATCTGTTGCGATGACTCCTCACCGCTGACATAAATGGCCTTATGGTGTTCACTCATCGCACTCATGGCTTGGAGCAATAATGTCGACTTTCCGATTCCTGGGTCGCCGCCGATAAGAACCACGCCACCTCTCACAAGACCGCCACCGAGCACCCGGTCCAACTCGCTGCTATGAGTGGAAAACCTTGCCTCCTCTGAAGCCTTGATCGCGCCTATAGGTATCAGCGCATCAGTGATACTTAAAGACTGATACCGATCTCCACCTCGATTTACCATCGTTTCTTTAAGGACATTCCACTCATGACAATGAGGGCACTGCCCGGCCCACTTTTGGGTCTGTCCGCCACAACTGGAACACAAAAATACTGTCTTAGATTTGCTCATACCCAATTATATCGATGCACGAATTGGTAATCACTATTTCAGTCAGAACACACAACAAAAGGGACTCGAGTAGTTACCCGGGTCAATAGTTCGTAACCGATGGTCCCAATCTGCTGAGCGACCTCGTCAACAGGTAATCCCTCACCCCAAAGCACCACGGTTGACCCGACACCTGCTGCAGGGACGTCAGTCAAGTCGACCGCAAACGTGTCCATCGACACCCGTCCTACCGTTGTAGTTCGAATGTCATTAACAATCACCGGGCTACCGTTGGGCATCGATCGGGGGTAACCGTCGCCATATCCCCCTGCGACAATTCCGATTTTCATTTTTCGATTCGCTACATACGTACCACCGTACCCTACCCGATCACCGGCGCTAATCTCTTGCACCCCAATTATTCCGGATTTAAGTGTCATGACAGGTTTCAGCCCTAAGGAACTCGCAGGGACATCCGTCATTGGCGATGCGCCATAGAGCACTATGCCAGGCCTTACCCAACTCTCCTCGTTCGCACCAAAACGAAATAATGCCGCAGAATTACTCTTAGAGACGGGGATATCCAGAGATCCAATCGCTTGTGCAAATTGTATATTCTGCCAATCAATTCCTCTAGGGCCGTCAGCTTCAGCATAATGCGTCATCGCAGTCACCCGCTCAACCACAGGCAACCTACAAAGCGCTTCATGACATTGAATCGCTTGATCAGCCTTGATACCAAGGCGATTCATGCCAGTGTTTATTTTTAAAAACACATGAAAAGAATGTAATGATCTGCATTTTTCAAGCAAAGCAATCTGCTCAATATTATGAACAACTAAATCAAGCTTAAGATCCGCTGCACAACTCAGTTCTTGCAAACTAAAAACACCTTCAAGCAATAATATAGGCCGACGAGCATCCTGTGCTCTTAGATAGGCGGCCGCATCCATCTCAATAACTGCGAATCCATCAATATGAGAAAGCGCAGAATAAATACGACTCAATCCATGCCCGTATCCATCAGCCTTGACCACGCCAAAGACTCTCGAAGTTCCCGCTAGCTTTTTAATTATAGCGACATTGTGACGCATCGCCTCTAGGTTAATTATGGCTTGAATAGGTCTTGCATTCATCATTGATCTGCGCTCACAGTTGCTTTTGCACGCTCAATTCTATTCTTCATATTGATAGCAAAACAAAGATCCTTCCACGCATTCGCTTTATCTAACGGATTCTCTAGCAAATCCTGTGGATGATAAGTCGCCACAAGATTCACCCCCCAGCATTCATGCTGCACTTGACGGTATTCCGACAAGTCTTGATTGAGTCCGATTAAACGCTCGGAAGAAAGACTACCCAGCGTCACAATGATTGAGGGTTGAATAATTTGGATCTGTTGTCTAAGAAACTGAGTGCAAGACGCGCTCTCTCGAGGATCAAGACCTTGGTCATTTGTAAGTCGACACTGCACGACATTCAAAAAATAGACTTTGTTATCGCGGCGTAAATGCATTGCGGACAACATGTTATCGAGAAGTTCTCCTAACTCTCCAGGAAAAGACTCGTCAGATATATTGTCTTCTGCTCCTAACGCCTCCCCAACAAACAACCAGTCCGCTTGGCGGTCGCCCGAACCCATAACAACATGACTACCCGAATTCAACAAAACACAAGATTTACCTATACTTACCGCGCCTTTGCCCAATTGACCAACCTTTTCGCGCACTCCACCCTTAACCTCGAGGCGTGAAGCCCCATTATCCTCAGCTACAGTACTAAAGCCAGCATAAGAACCCTTACCTAACCTCCAGATAGGCGTTACACCAAGCTCCTTCAAAATTTCTTCTCTCGTACTCACAGCAACATCTCCATCACAATTGCATCTTCTCTACCCACTTGGCCTGGATAATAATTCTTGCGCAATCCAATCTGCTTAAAATCTAACGACTGATACAAAAATATAGCGGCGAAATTAGAACGCCTTACCTCCAAAATAATCTTAACTGCCTGCAGTGCAAGCGCGTCACTAACTAGCGAATCTAAAAGATAACGACCGACCCCTTTTTTTTGAAAATCAATAGACACGGTCAAATTAAGCAGATGAATTTCATCCAAAATTGCCATCTGGACTGCATAGGCGATAAGCGCGCCATCGCAGATCAAAACATAGCATCGATATCCAGAATTCAAACAATCGGTAAAGTTTAATAACGTCCAGGGGTAAGCATAACTCGCTTTCTCTACTTCCAGAACCGAGGGCAGATCCGCTTCCAACATCGCTCTGACGAATAGATTTGACTTATCGAGAAACTTGTTCATCTAACGTAAGTGCTACTTTATTTCGAACATAGATTGGAGCCGCATTTTCCGCTGCAACACATTGCCCATTTTTAAATTCACGTTCAGCAATGAGTAGGACCTCTTTCGCTGAAGGACTAGCGTAATCTACGTCCACCACAAGCCCCGATAAGCCAAAATAAGGTTTGAACTCCTGCGCATAAGAAATAAATCCACTGCCGCATGCGATCCATCCGTCCCCTAACGGAACATTAACTTCTTGGGGATCACACACGCACGGCTCCGTAAACTGTATCCAACTCTTATCTTTTCGCTTGTATGAAGCGGAATACACCTGACTCATCCGCGCATCTTGACATATCAACACTTTGTCATAATTTGTTGCCTGAGCTAGCGCCTCTAGAGAAGATACCGGCACTACCGGCACATCAACGCCAAAGGCGAGTCCCTGAGCAACACCACAAGCTAGACGCACACCCGTGAAGGAGCCTGGCCCAGCGCCGAAGGCAATGACATCTATTTGATTGAGACTGATACCTGACTTAAGAATCAGCTGATCAATCATCGGCAATATCTCTTCTGAATGCCTCTGACCAACACGTTTTTCTAAGATGAGCAGTTCCCCACTGACTGACAACGCAACTGAACACAAATCTGTGGATGTTTCAATCGCCAGGATATTCACCATTCGATTCTTTTTATCCATTTTTGCTGACTCAAAATTAAATTTATTCTCAATTTGACAACTTTTAATCACACGCCTGAACGTTCACTCACTGGTAGCCCACCGAAAAATACTCTGCGCCAAATAACGCACAATAGATCATACCTTGTATTAGGACGAAATCGGTGTGATGCAACACAAAAAATACAATCTTGAAATATCTAAAACGAGTATCATTTTGCAGACATAAATTAAAATAAAGTATCCAAATAAGGTTCTACAAGTCGACTAATACTCATTATTTCAACAGGACACAGATGAAAAATATTGCCATCATCGGTTCAGGGCTCATCGGGCGCGCATGGTCCATAGTGTTCGCGAGGGCGAACTATCCAGTCATGCTATACGACAACGCCAACGGCGCGGTCAGGCAAGCAATTGAGTTGATTGGCCACGGACTTGCTGATCTCAAAAAATATGGCTTGATCGATGAGGATCCCATAACAATTCTCAGTCGTATCACACATGCCCAATCGCTTGAGGAAGCAGTATCAAAGGCCGATTATGTACAAGAGAACACCTCAGAGAATCTTGACATCAAAAAAGAGGTATTCAGCACACTAGACCAGCTCGCACCTGACCATTGCATCCTTGCAAGTTCGACATCGACCATACAAACATCTCTGTTCAGTGAACACTTAAAGGGTCGGCACCGGTGTCTTGTGGCTCACCCCGTTAATCCGCCACACATTGTACCGATCGTCGAAATCTCGCCGGCGCAGTGGACCAGCCCTGAGGTTACTCAAAAAACGTATGACCTTCATCAACAAGTCGGACAAGTACCGATTATTGTCAAAAAGGAGGTGGCAGGTTTTGTTCTCAACAGGCTACAAGCGGCATTATTACGAGAAGCCTGGCGTCTTGTCCAAGAAGATTATGTTTCAGTAGAAGACTTGGACAAAACAATGAAAGACGGCTTAGGACTCAGGTGGGCATTTATGGGGCCTTTTGAGACCATAGACCTCAATGCCCCCGGCGGAATTGCCGATTACGCAGTTCGCTTTGGCGGTGCCTATTCAGAAATGATGAGCAACATCAACTATCCCAATTGGACTGTAGAGTTAGTAAAAAAGGTGGAGTCTGAGCGAAGAAAGATCATGCCATTTTCAGAACATCATGAAAGAGAATCCTGGAGAGATCAACATTTGATGGCGCTCATTGCCCACAAACGAAACAACAAATTACATAATTAGCTAAAAGGCTTATTTTTTATGGTAGTCTTTTTTCAACTACGGTCAAGTTATCCGTTTAAACATTGAGCGAATTAACACGATTTTATAAACAACAACTTGTATCGAAGGAACAATATGGCCAATAAAGTAATTATCACGTGTGCTGTGACGGGCGCAATCCACACGCCATCAATGTCACGCTATCTCCCAGTTACCCCAGAGGAAATTGCTGAGGCCGCGATAGGTGCCGCTGAGGCTGGAGCAGCCATCGTTCACTTACATGCCAGGGATCCGAAAAATGGCAAGCCAACTCAGGATCCTGACATGTTTCGTAAATTTTTGCCGACAATTGCTAAAAATAGCGATGTTGTCATCAACATCACGACAGGTGGAGCACCGAACATGAGTATCGAGGAGAGACTGCAGCCGGCAATGCAACTAAAACCAGAAGTAGCCTCTCTAAACATGGGCTCCATGAACTTTGGGCTCTACGAAATGCTGAACCGTTTCAAAGATTTTAAATATGATTGGGAGCGACCGTATCTAGAAGAATCTGACGATCGTATTTTTAAAAATACATTTAAAGATATTGCTTTCATTTTAGAATCTTGTGGCAACAATAACACTAGATTCGAGATTGAGTGCTATGATATTGGACATCTATACACTGCGGCACACTTCATTGATCGCGGTCTGATTAAACCTCCATTCCTTATTCAATCTGTGTTTGGCGTACGAGGTGGTATCGGTCCTCATGCCGAAGACGTGATGCATATGAAACGCACAGCGGACCGACTGTTTGGGGACAGTTACTTATGGTCAGTACTCGGCGGTGGCAGCAATCAGATGTACGTTGCGGCGCAGTCTGCAGTCATGGGTGGTAACGTACGAGTAGGTCTGGAGGATAGCTTATGGGGCGGCAAAGGAAAACTCGCGACATCCAATGCTGAACAAGTTACCAAAATCAAAAGAATTATGGAAGATCTAGGACTCCAAACTGCAACCCCAGACGAAGCTCGGTCGATGCTAAAACTAAAAGGCAGAGATCAAGTCAATTTCTGACAATGAATATACTTCAAATAAACGGTGTAGGAAAAATTTCGGCACCTCATCAAAAACAAGTCATCAGCTGGTTGGCTATCTGCGGGTTCCTGGTGTTTTGCATGATCATTGTTGGTGGTGCAACACGCCTCACCCACTCAGGGTTATCTATCGTCGAATGGGAGCCGCTTGTTGGTACAATTCCACCGCTCAATTATGTCGACTGGGTCAAGGTTTTTGATGAATATAAAGGCAGTCCAGAGTACCAGCTAGTCAACTACGACATGTCACTTGATGAATTCAAAGTGATCTTTTGGTGGGAGTATTTCCATAGACTGCTAGGACGCCTCATTGGCCTAGTCTTTTTTATACCATTCGCTTACTTCTCGCTTACGAGGCGCCTCAATAGCGGTTTAATCGCCCGTCTGCTAGGTATATTTGCGCTGGGTGGACTTCAAGGAGGCATGGGTTGGTACATGGTCGCAAGCGGACTCATCGATGATCCAAATGTCAGTCACTATCGCCTAACAGCTCACCTCGCAATCGCGTTTCTAATTTTTGGGGCAATCACTTGGACAGCTTTATCAGTAGTCTATCCCTCAAAGGCCAATTTAAATATTCCAGCGAAGAGCATGTACAAATTTTCAATAATGATTAACCTGGTGTTATTCATTATGGTTTTATCCGGCGGGTTCGTAGCCGGATTGAGAGCAGGACTAATTTACAACACCTGGCCGCTAATGGGAGATAGTTTTATTCCGCCCGATCTTTTCATACTCTCACCCTTCTGGACTAATTTCGTTGAGAATATGACCACGGTACAGTTCGATCATCGAGTCATTGCCTACATTCTCGCACTTTTAATCCCCATATTTTGGTTCAAACTACGACAAATAGACGTACCAAGCTATGCCAAGAAATTTTCTAGCTTAATGCTGTGCCTATTCATTGCACAAATCATCCTTGGTATATCTACCCTAGTTTCAGGGGTCCCCGTAATTCTTGGCGTGGCTCATCAGGCAATCGGTTCGTTGCTATTTATAACAAGCCTTGCCGTTACTCATTCAATCTCTTCTCGGAAAGGATTGATCTAAATGGCTTCGTGATTGGCTCGCATTTCAATGCGAAGATAATTCCAAAGCAGCCTAAAATATATTGTTAAGATTATTTGTTCCGCAATAAGTACGACACTTTAAGAAAGAAGAAACGTTTATGAATAACGCATACGTTGTAGCCGCTCTTAGAACTGCAGGTGGCCGTCGCGGAGGTCATCTGGCGAATTGGCATCCCGTTGATCTGGGCGCTCATGTTATTAATGCGCTATTAAAAAAGATTGATTGTCCTCCAGATGTGATTGAAGACGTCATTATGGGGAGTGTGAGCCAAATCGGAGAGCAAGCAATGAACGTCGCTCGAAATATAGTTCTGGCATCGCATCTACCAGAGTCGGTTCCCGCCACGAGTGTCGATCGACAATGTGGTTCATCCCAACAAGCACTTCATTTTGCCGCTCAGGCTGTCATGTCAGGCACCATGGACGTGGTCATCGCAGGCGGGGTTGAAAGCATGACTCGGACTCCCATGTTTTCAACGGTCACGCTGCCTAAGAACAACGGCATGGGTCACTACATGAGTCAGAACCTTCAAAAACGCTATCCCAACGTTGAATTCAGCCAATTTAATGGCGCTGAAATGTTAGTTGAGCAATACGGGATATCGAAACACGAACTGGATGAGTATGCCCTAGAGAGCCACAGGCGAGCAATAGAAGCCGTCAGGCATGATGCCTTCAAGCGAGAAATCGTACCCATCAAAGTTAAAGACGCCATGGGGAACTTGACTGAGGGAACTCATGACACCGATCAGGGAATTAGGTTTGACGCAACGCTTGAAGGCATTGCTGCTGTGCGTCCAATTCTCGATAATGGAAAACTCACTGCCGCTACAGCTAGTCAAATTTGTGATGGTGCGAGTGGCGTGATTGTATGTAACGATAAAGGATTGAAGCTTCTTGGGGTCGAACCACTGGTTCGAATACGTCACATATCGGTAATTGGACATGATCCCATCATCATGCTCGAAGCACCGATTCCCGCAACAGATCATGCGCTGAAAAAATCAAAACTGTCTGCAGAGGATATCGACTTGTTTGAAGTGAATGAAGCCTTTGCCTCAGTACCATTAGCTTGGCTTAAGGCGACTCAAGTGGATCCAAGAAAGCTAAACGTTCACGGTGGAGCCATCGCTCTTGGGCACCCTTTGGGGAGTTCCGGAACGAAACTAGCCACGACGCTGATACATGCCCTCAAAACAAAACAGAGAAAATTAGGTCTTCAAACAATGTGTGAAGGTGGTGGTATGGCCAATGTCACCATTTTCGAAAATTGCGAGACCTACTGATCATCATGCCGTACGATTTTCAACCATCTTGGCTCAACGACGAATTAACAACATATAAGAAAACGGTCGAGCGTTTCCTAGATACCGAAATGGTTCCTTTCGATGAGGAATCAAGGGAACGAGGACATGTTGGCCATGACATCTGGAGACGAGCTGGTCAGATTGGCATCCTCTGTACAGATATACCAATTGAGTATGGTGGTGGTGGTGGTGATTTTAGACATGAAGCCATTCTTTATGAAGCAATGGGGCATCGCGGTCTAACGGGAATGAGCCCCTCCGTTCACAGTATCGTTGCGCACTATTTTCTTAATCATGGCACCGAAATACAGAAACAGCACTATTTACCCAAGCTGGCTCAAGGAGAACTCGTTGGCGCAATCGCGATGTCCGAGCCTGATGCAGGTTCAGACCTCAGGGGAATTCGTACTCGAGCAACATCAAGCGGTAATCAATTCACGCTCAATGGGTCAAAAACGTTCATCACTAATGGTTATTTAGCGGAATTAGTTTTAGTATTTGCAAAAATGGAAAGCCCAGAAGATAGTGGAAAATTCTCTGTTTTCATCGTTGAAACTAAAAAGCACTCTGGCTATTCGGTTGGGAATCGACTAAAAAAAATTGGCCTCAAAGCCCAAGATACCTCAGAACTTTTTTTTGATAACATTAATCTTAGTAATAGTGACATTCTAGGCGGCACTGCAGGTCAGGGGCTTTACCAACTCATGGCAGACCTTCCCTACGAGCGTTTGTTAATTGCTGATATGGCTATGGGCGCTATGGAAGGTGCCTATCAACTTACAGTGGATTACGTCAGGAATAGAAAAGTATTTGGAGAACCCTTAATCAACAAACAAAACTCGAGATTTGTTCTAGCCAATATGGTTACGACGTTGAAAGTAGCCCGAGCGTTTGTAGACGATTGCATCAACAAGATACTCTGCGGAACTCTAGATACGGAAACCGCTTCGGCGGCGAAACTATGGTTAACCCAACAGCAGAATCTACTGATTGATGATTGCGTCCAACTCCACGGTGGTTATGGATTCATGGACGAATATCTCATTGGTCGTATGTTTTCCGACGCACGGGTACAGCGTATTTATGGCGGGACTGATGAGATCATGAAAGAAATCATCAGCCGAAGACTTTAAAAACATCATCATCAGTGTTCCAGAACCTTCTTATCCCCCGCTAGTCCATAAAATATGTATTACCGGTTTCCTCAAGCCCGGCAGCTTACACGTTCCTCGATAACATTGATATGAGATTACTCATGAGGGTTTTAGAGGCTCCTTTTGATGTCTTATTTTCTATTCTAATAATCAACAAGTCGCCACCTCAATACACCGAATTTGAGTGAGAGGTTTATGACGAAACTTTAGATGTCGCCTACACTCACAGGATGGACAGCCTTTGGAGACATGTCTTCATAGTAGGGCATCATTGTCTGAGTTAATATTTCCAGCTCTTCCATACGCTTAACAGGAGCAGGATGTGTAGAAAGGAAATCAAAACGCGAATCCTTTTGACCACTATCATCAGCCATTTTTTTCCATAATGTAACAGCGGCTCTTGGATCAAAACCAGCTTTCGCCGCGATTTCAATACCCACTCGGTCGCTCTCTCCCTCTGCCGTTCGACTATTAGGTAGCTCCAATGCAACAATAGCCGCCAGCGCTGTTCCCTGCACAGCAATATCACCGTAGTCATCGTCTGCCAACACAATCGACAACGTTGTAATACCTAGTTGCATGGCTAAAGCACGCGACATACGCTCACGGGTGTGCGACAACAACGCATGTGAGATTTCATGGCCCATCACTTGAGCAATTTCATCATCGGTCGCATCAAGTTTCGTAATGAGCCCTGAATAGATTGCCATCCTTCCACCAGCCATACACCACGCATTTACGATCTCTGGCTCATCAATAACTTGCACAGACCATTTCCAATTTCTTGCATCAGGCCGGTAAATAACTGCCTGCGCCACCAAGCGACTGGTGATATTTTGCACCCGTTTAAGCATAACGGGATCGGCATTAAGCTTTCCTTCTTTCTTAATTGGCGTGAGCATAGCTTTGTAAGCCTTATTTGACTCACTAATCGCCATATCCTCTGGCACCAACATAAACTGCGTGCGACCAGAAATTGGATTAGATTTACAGCCGACCAAGACCACAAAAACAAGAACTATAGATATAATTTTTCCCAAGAATTCACCTACCTCAATAACATCCCTATATTTACCCTAGCCATGCAGACGACTATACTTCGGTACCTTTGCCATTAAATATTCAGCCTGATCTTGCAATATTTTTCTATTTTGTAAAATTAAATGCTCGTACCTATTCGGAATATATGGCAAAAACAACAACGGCATTTTCGCCTGATCCGGATTACGCCCACCCTTTTGAATGTTACAAGGTCGACAGGCCGTCACCACATTCATCCATTTATCTTCACCACCGGCATGAACGGGGGTGATGTGATCGCGCGAGAGTTCTCTTTCTCGATACTGGTCACCGCAATATGCGCAAACTTTGCGATCACGAGAAAACAAAGCACTGTTCGTCAATGACGGATGTGGATTGCCTGTAAATCGATCCACGGCGCCCTTAATCGCAATAATACTGTGGGTCTGAATCTCAGATCGCTCACCAGTTAGACGCGACACTCCACCACGAAATGTGGCTATCGCATCACCCAGCGACCAGGCCACCATACCTCGAGCATGATAAGTGATCGCATTCTCTAAATGTAGCCATCGACTTGGAACACCAGTCGCATCAAGTGCTAATACAAATGCCACGCCCTACCTCCATCGTTATGGATGAAATTCGTGTTTCTGGAACCGACACACCAATTAATGGAATTAATGGGGTGAGCTCGCGTATAACCAAATTAGTATAGATCGTAACAAACCGAAAGAAAAGTATCGTCGCTACACTTTAATAAAACTCACCTTTTGTATTGATATGGCACCTACCGGGCATACAGCCTCACATTGCCCACAACGGATACACTTATCTTGATCAATCCAAAGCTGATTATAGTAAAGAGAATCCGATTGGCCTTTCTGCAGATGCTTATACGTGATCACTGTCCCGCCATCGTCAACCTCTAGATGCGATACGGGTAAGATACAACCCTCTGTAGGTTTTACCTTTATGCACTCATCGCAAAGCACACATAACCTATTGTCAATTTCAAACTTGTAATGACATAAGTAGCATCGCTTAGCGGCTTCTTTGCTGGTCCCATAGTCATATCCAAGTTCAACTTCCTTACTGCCTTGCCTATCTGACAAATCAAGCGTTGGTACCGGACAAATCGGAATCACGTTCATTTCTTGTGTTCTGAAAAATTGGCCTCCTTCAAAATCAACGCCATAACGTTTTTTTTCAATTTGAACCTTCTTGCTGGATATCTCCCCCCCCGTGAGAAACCGCGTGACCAGCGAAGCAGTTTTCCGCCCATGGGCTATTGCATCGATCAGCGTTGTGGCACCGGTAGCAAAATCTCCCGCCACAAATACTTTTGGATTTGGCGTGAGCGCGCCTTGGGCTACCAACACGTCACCTTGCTCATTCAAGATAGATTCTCTGACACACCCTGAAATCCAGTCTGTATCTGCGGTTTGACCTGTAGCTAAAATTACACTATCCACATCAATATCAGTCGCACTATCCGAATCTATATGGATGAATGGTTTCCCGCCTTCCATATGAATACTCGTCTTTGCCAAAGTAACTTGACGGATAGATTGCTCACCACGAAATTTACTCGGCGCCATGAAGTAATTCATTGACCCATTCTCATTCAACAACTCTTGAACCTCACCAGATAAAACAACCATATCCTGAGGACCGCGACGATAGTACACAGCAGTATCCGCCCCTAATCTTGTAGCAGTACGGGCACAGTCCATTGCCGTATATCCACCGCCGATAACCACAACGTTAGTTCCTACGCGTTGTCGGCCTTGCTCATTAACCATCATCAGAAACTCTAGGCCGTGCTCAACTCCAGATAGGTTGCCTCCAGGAATATTTAAACGATTACCACTTAACGTCCCCGCAGCCAGAACGACCGCATCATGTGAGTCGACAAGTACATCGAGACTTTCATCATCACCAATACTGACACCGCATTTGAGCTCAATACCGAGCGATAGAACCTGATTAATCTCATGCTGCACCACATCTCTCGGCAATCGAAACGACGGAATCCCTTGCACCATCATACCTCCCGGGCGACGGTGCTTTTCAAAAACAATAACCTTGTGCCCCTCCAAAGCGAGGTCTCGTGCAGCGGCAAGTCCAGCAACACCAGCACCAACAACTGCTACACTATAGCCAGTCGGTGCTTTTATTTTTGGTCGAATAGTGAGTACGCCACCCAGGTCAGCTGAAGACCTTTTGAGCGCACAGATAGCTACAGACTGTCCAAGGCCGGGTCGGCCATGCCTACACGCACTTTCACATGGCCTTGAGCACACACGTCCAAGAACGCCCGGAAAAACGTTATCTCTAAAATTGATGGAATAGGCTTCGTCTAATTTTCCACTATTGATCGCTTCAATATACCCAGGAATATCGGTTCCCGCAGGACACGCGACCTGACATGGAATGTTCGCCTCAACCCAAGCAATATCTCTTGCGTGACTAGTGACCCCCTCGGGCCGTGTGAGCGCAGTAATTGCAGGCGCGCTCATCGTAACGGCTCTCGATCCGATATCAAGCGACACATCAAAACAATCCCACAACCTTCCCACCTGCGTTCAAATCAATGCGACTAGCTGCAGGCACCTTTGGCAAACCAGGCATAGTCATGATGTCTCCGCATACGACGACGACAAACCCTGCACCTGCAGATAGACGAATCTCGCGCACAGTTAGAGTATGCCCAGTCGGCGCACCCTTCAGGCTAGGATCACTGGAAAAAGAATACTGTGTTTTGGCGATACAGACTGGCAATGCGCCATGGCCTTCCTGCTCAAGCTCAGCAAGTCTGGTTTTTGCTTTCGTATCAAACTTAACTTCAGCAGCTCCATAAATCTTTTTTGCAATTGATTCTATTTTTTTCTCAAGACTATCCTCATCTTCATAAGCAAATCTAAGCTCAGCTTTTTCATTTTCAATAATATCGACAACTTTAAGCGCCAGCGCTCGCGCACCTTTACCACCCTCTGCCCAGTGCTTCGATACAACCGCCGACACACCAAGCACATCGCATCGCTTTTGAAGCAATGCTATTTCAGCATCCGAGTCATGGGTAAAGTGATTGATTGACACCACACAGGGAAGATTGAAGACGTTACGCATGTTATTGACATGACGTTCCAAATTTGCAAAACCTACCTCAAGCGCTTTTAGATTTTCTTGGTTTAAATCAGCTAAAGCTATACCACCATGAAATTTTAACGCTCGAATCGTAGCCACAAGGACCACCACATCAGGTCGCAATCCAGATTTTCGACACTTGATATCAATAAATTTCTCTGCGCCGAGATCCGCACCGAAACCCGCTTCTGTAATCACGTAATCAGCTAACTTCAGTGATGTTCTCGTCGCAATCACCGAATTACAGCCATGAGCGATATTAGCGAATGGCCCACCATGAATAATCGCTGGATTATTTTCTAAGGTTTGAACCAAATTTGGCTTAACCGCATCTTTTAATAAAACAGCCATAGCGCCATCCGCCTCAAGCTCAGCAGCAAGAACCGGTTTTTTATCTCGTGTATACGCCACAACAATGCGACCCAGACGTTCTTTTAAGTCCTTCATAGATTCTGCGAGGCATAGAATCGCCATCACTTCAGATGCTACTACTATGTCGAACCCATCTTCACGCGGATATCCGTTTCCCGCCCCACCCAGGGAGACGACTATGGACCGGAGCGCCCTATCATTCATATCTAATACACGTCTCCATGTGATGCGACGTACATCAATCCCTAAAGCATTCCCATGATGGATATGATTATCGAGCATCGCTGCCAACAAATTATTCGCTAACTGAATAGCATTAAAGTCACCCGTGAAGTGAAGGTTGATATCCTCCATCGGTACAATTTGCGCGAACCCACCACCGGCAGCACCACCTTTTACTCCGAAAACAGGCCCCAGACTCGGCTCTCTTAAACAAATCAACGCATCCTTGCCGATAGCGTTCATAGCATCGCCGAGCCCTACTGTTGTAGTCGTTTTTCCTTCGCCCGCTGGAGTCGGACTGATGGCTGTAACCAAAATTAATTTACCGTCCGGCTTATCTTTTAAACTCGCGACAAATTCATTGGTCAATTTAGCTTTGTAATGCCCATAAGGCTCCACATGTTCCTCAGGAATACCCAACCGTTTCGTTGCAATCTCAGTGATCCGTTTTAACTTAGCCTGTTGAGCAATAGCTATATCAGTTTGCATCTTCTATCATTCAATTTCACGTTACGAAAAATAATGCTCATCCAATTTACTCTTTTACAAACCTCAGGGTCATTCGGTCTGACTCGCCAATTGCAATAATCGCAGCTTTATCCTCATCGGCTACATTTCTTAAATTAGGCAATAGATTCCAAACACCGCCTGGATGATCGGCAGTATCCTTAGAGTTTGCATTGATTTCTGAAGAGGCATCTAAACGAAATCCTGCATCCTCTGCTAGCTGAACAACATATTCAACCGTCATATAGCCACTACCGATTTGCTTTTCAAATGGTGTTCCAGGCTTAGCTCTGTGTTCTACGATACCAAGGACACCCCCCTGTTTTAGCGCTAGAGCAAAACCGTCAAACATCGACTCTGCAGTACCAGCCTTTGCCCAGTTATGAACATTTCTAAACGTTAAAACCATATCAACTGGACCGTCCGGTGCGAACTCAGGCTCATTCGGATCAAAACGAATCCATTTGAGATTCCCGTAGACATCAGCGTTAGATTCAATTTTTTCTTTAAAATTATTTTCTAGTTTGACGAAAACGGGATTAATATCATCATGCAAACGATACGAAGCGTAATAATACTGTCCATTGTCGTGAAGGACAGGAGCCAAAATCTCAGTGTACCAACCCATACTGGGTGTAATTTCAACTACAGAACTTTCAGGTTTCAAACCGAAGAAGAGCAGCGTCTCTTTTGGATGTCGAAACACATCTCGTTCAATGTAGGCCGGAGTGCGATGTTCGGCTAGTAAGGCATCGTCAAGAAGCTGAGTAATATCTGGCTCAAGCGCGGCCTTACCGTTACCACCAATGGACAAGAACAATACTGCAAAAAAAGGAACGAGAAACCGTTTGAAACACTTAATATCGATCATTAGCATCCTCCTAATTTAAGATATCAAGATAGTACTACGACCATCCCAAACTTTCATGACAGTGATGATGCTAAATTTTTAACGCTAAACACGTTGTTATCGCCACAAGCACGCCTTACTTAACAACTAACTTAGTTATTTGGACTGACCTTGAAAGCAATTTTTCAAGTTACTGAAAATAAATCGTCTGTCATCGTACGACAAGGAGTCAGAATTAGCGCACCACAATGGTGCGACCATTTTATAAAAAATATTACCTTGGAAAATATCCAGTACTGTATATAATTACAGTATTAATATTTAACCGTCATCGAAATGAAACCGCTCACCCAAAGACAAACTGAAATTCTTAACCTTATTCAAAGCTTTGTTGAGAATACTGGCTTCCCTCCTACACGATCAGATATCGCCCGAGCACTGAGCTTCAAATCTGCAAATGCGGCCGAAGACCATCTCAAGGCACTAGAAAAGAAAGGACACATCAAACTCACACGTGGCACGTCAAGAGGGATACAACTACTTAAAAACTCCGGGCTACCCATTGTGGGTCGAGTCGCAGCTGGGCAACCCATACTGTCTGAGGAACACATCCAGAATAGAGTCCAAGTTGAGCAGTCTTTATTTAGACCTGCCGCAGATTATCTACTCAAAGTGCGGGGAAGCAGCATGCGCGATGTTGGCATCCATGAAGGGGACTTACTCGCCGTCCATGCCTCATCAGAAGCGCGGTCTGGACAAATCATCGTGGCACGCATTAACCAAGAGGTCACGGTCAAACGCTTCAAACGAAAAAACAAAGAAATATGGCTAGAAGCAGAAAACCCTGATTTTCAGCCTATCTATGTGAACGGCGAACGGGATGAGTTTGCTATCGAAGGCATCGCGGTTGGCATCATCCGTAACGGAAAAATCAATTAGTGATCAATTCACTTATGGAATCCACCCTCCTTCAATCCATGCTCCCTTCTCACATCTGGAGAGGGAAAGAGCACAAACTCAACCCGCTTGGACACGTACCTTCAGGCTTCACCAATATCGACGACAGGATCCACGGATGGCCTCTTGGCACACTCATTGAAATCGTACCTCATCAAATTGGAATCGGTGAGTTTTCGATATTACTTCCGGCACTTGCTCAGCTCTCTCAAGATTCACGCTGGATCTTATTAGTCTGTCCTCCCCATATTCCCTATGCGCCTTTTCTATCCAGAATGGGTGTCGATACCAGCAAAGTCATCATCACTCAAGCACAAAACATTAATGACGCGGGATGGTGCATGGAACAAGGGTTACGATCGAACTCTTGTAGTGCGGTCATCGGTTGGTTCCCACAGATAACAGAAAAAATGATTCGCCGACTACAACTGTCATTAGAAGAAAAAAAAGTGTTGGGTGTTTTTTTTACAAAGCCAATGACAAGCTATAAAAACAATCCTACACCGTGGAGAATCATAGTCAGGCAAGCCAACAATGAAACGCTAATAGACATCCAAAAACGACGAGGTGGAGGGCCCATTAGCGCAATATCAATCTCTAACTTATTGCACCAAACATGCTGTGGCTCTGCCTAAACTTCCCCAATCTACCTATCGATATTTTTTCTATTGGAGAGGAGACTAAAGAGCCCGTGGTGATCGTAGAATCAACGAATACGATCATTGCAAGCAACAACACGTCTCAGCAACTAGGCATCCAAAATGGCATGGCGCTATCCGCGGCCTTTGTGCTATCAAACTTTATCCAAATTAAGCACCGAAAAAAAAATCAAGAAATCAAAAAACTCGAAGAAGTTGCCACGTCTCTTTTCAAGTATTCATCTCAAATAAGCATTCGACTACCGAACTCAGTTCTCGTTGAAATTGGAGCCAGCATCAAACTATTTTACAGCACACAACACCTCAGAAATCAGATATTACAAACGATTACTGATTTAGGACTTCATGCGCACACTGCTGTATCCCCCACACCCTTAGCTGCCATATGGTTATCACGCTACAAGATAGACGCCACAGCCTTTACGATAAGCGATTTATCTCAATACATTGATCCATTACCCACATCAATCATTGAACCTGAGAATACCTCAGGCATAAAGCTGCATGATGTTGGGATTAAAACTATTGGTCAATTAGCACGCATTCCCAGATTCGCCGTAACCCAACGCTGGGGAACCCATGCACTGGATCAATTAGACCGAGCTTTCGGCAAAAAGCCGGATCCTCAACCACCGTTTTCATTACCAGAATATTTTAATTCTGAGATATCACTCAACCTTCCCGCCTCTTCAGTAGAGGAACTCCTATTTGGCATTCATCGAATAATTCAAAGCATGGCCACTTACCTACAGTTTAAACAAAGGGGGGTTACACAATTTGAACTTAGTATCGTCAATGAACAAAAACTACGTCATGACTTCAAGTTTAAACTTTTAGTACCTACTCGAAATCCAAAACACCTGACTCATCTAGCTCAAGAACGACTCAACCGAGAAAACATTTCTTCTAGAATTGAGTCGATTCACATACGGTCCATACAAGAGCTACCCTTAATTCCATCCAGTCATTCGCTACTTCCTCACGAAGAACAGAGTGAATTGAGTCGCAGTCATTTAATTGACCAATTACAAGCCAGAGTAGGAGAAAAATCTGTCTATGGGATCACTGTATGTTCAGACCACCGCCCAGAAAAAACCTGGCGAGAAACTATTCCAGGGGAACATCAACATCGTACAAAACTCAATCATCGACCCTCTTGGTTACTGCGCACACCCAAAGCATTAACATCGACATCGGACATCCCCCACCTACGTGGACCATTAACCATCATTGACGGACCCGAACGTATCGAAACAGGATGGTGGGATGATCAAGACATCAAACGAGATTACTTTATAGCCTTAACCCAAGACCATTCACAAGTGTGGATATATAAAGATACAGTCAGTAGAAACTGGTTCTTGCACGGTATTTTCGCATGAAGACGGCATCCGTTGTGTCCTCCTATGCAGAACTTCACTGCATCAGTAATTTTAGTTTTCTTAAGGGCGCCTCACACCCTAAGGAACTCGTAGAGCAAGCCAAAAAACTTGGGTATCACGCCATTGCGATTACAGATGAGTGCTCTGTTGCTGGTGCTGTCCGCGCTCATATGGCCGCGCAAGCGGCAGATATTAAATTACTGATTGGATCTGAATTTAGACTTGAAGAAGGAACTAGATTTATCCTAATTGCCAAAAATCGTAACGGCTATGGTTATATGTGTAACCTCATCAGTACCGCACGTCGTAGCGCATCTAAAGGTGAATACTACCTAAGTCAAAAACACTTTAAAGACATCGAAATAAACTGCATCGTGATATGGCTACCAAACACTGATTTATCAGAGGAGAGTCAGATAAAAGACCTCGCTTGGTTAAAACATCATTTCAAAAACGAAGTTTGGATTGGCATGGCGCAGCTTCTTCTCAATCAAGAAACAAAACAAATACTGACGCTTCAACGCTTGTCACAACTCATGATGACCTCTCTCGTCGCAATTGGTAGCGCACACATGCACATACCGGAGCGTCGCATGCTAAGAGACACCATCCACGCAATTCGAATAAGGAAAACTCTTAAAAACAGTGGTTTTGAATTACCCCAAAACGGGGAAAGTTACCTACGCAGCATTGAAACAATCGAACGCTTATATCCGTCTCAACTCATTGCCGAAACTCTCGTGATCGCCAACCAGTGTAACTTTGATCTCAGTACACTCAAATATGAGTATCCCAAGGAAATCACACCGGATGGAATGAGTACAACTGAACATCTACGTAAACTCACTCAAAAAGGGCTCACCTGGAGGTTTCCTCAAACCATTCCCGAGAAGGTCCAATTACTGGTTGAGCGGGAGCTCAGCATCATTCACGAACTGAACTATGAACCGTATTTTTTAACCGTATTTGATATCACCAACTACGCCAGATCCCAAGGCATTCTATTCCAGGGTAGAGGTAGCGCGGCAAACTCTGCAGTTTGTTATGTATTAGGTATCACAGAAGTAGACCCCAATCGCTCAGAAATGTTATTCGAACGATTTATATCTAAAGAACGACACGAACCACCTGATATTGATGTCGACTTTGAAAATGATCGTCGAGAAGAGGTGATTCAGTATATCTACAACAAGTATGGTCGAGATCGAGCAGCGCTAACCGCAACGGTCGTCACTTATCGACCTAAAAGTGCATTCAGAGATGTTGGCAAAGCACTGGGATTAAATATAGAACAAATTAACCGTATTTCTAAGAATTTCAGCTGGTGGGACCAAAAATCGAGTCGGTCTGAGCGACTCAAGGAAGCTGGTTTTAATACAAACACCAAAGTGATCAGACAACTCATCTATATTACTCAGGAATTATCCGGATTTCCTCGACATTTATCTCAGCATGTTGGTGGATTTTTAATTTCACAAGGCCCTCTGACTCAATTAGTCCCCGTTGAGAATGCGGTAATGAAAAACCGTACAGTAATACAGTGGGACAAAGATGATCTAGATGCACTGGGATTGCTTAAAATTGATGTATTAGCACTGGGTATGCTCTCTGCTATTCGTCGCTCACTACGCCTTATTGAAGAGTGGCACCACAAACCCTTCACCATATCTGACATCCCCCCAGAAGACCCAAAAGTATACGAAATGATATCTAAGGCAGATACTATTGGCGTTTTCCAAATCGAATCCCGAGCGCAAATGTCGATGCTGCCTCGACTGAAACCAAAGTGCTTTTATGATTTAGTAATTGAAGTCGCCATCGTACGGCCTGGGCCTATTCAAGGCGGCATGGTACATCCATACCTGGAACGTCGTCAAGGAAAAAAGCCCGTTACCTACCCCTCTCCTGAGGTTAAAAAAGTTTTAGAACGAACATTAGGGGTACCCATATTTCAAGAACAAGTGATGCAACTCGCCATTGTGACCGCAGGATTTACACCTGGCGAAGCCGATCAACTCAGGAGGTCCATGGCAACTTGGAAACGTCAAGGCGGCCTAGGTCACCTTGAGCAAAAACTCATACAAGGGATGCAACTTCGTGGATACAGCAAAGAATTTGCCGAACAAATATTTCAACAAATTCTCGGTTTTGGACAGTATGGATTTCCCGAATCCCACTCAGCGAGCTTCGCCCTACTGGTGTATGTCTCCAGCTGGCTTAAGCGCCACGAACCAGCAGCATTCACGTGCGCACTACTCAACAGCCAACCGATGGGATTTTATGCTCCATCCCAACTGATTCAAGACGCACAACGCCATGAAGTGATGATCCTACCCGTAGATATACTACTCAGTCATCATGATTGTCGTTTGGCTCACACTCCCAATACGGATAAGCCAGCTATTCAATTGGGCTTCAATATGATTAAGGGACTCTCCAGAGATGCGGCACACAGAATTGTAGCTCATCGAGCGGAACATTTAAAGGTAGATCAAATTGTAAGGCTCGCGGAATTAAATAAAAAAGACTTACACGCACTCGCCCGCGCCGATGCTTTATTAAGTGCTATAGGAGATAGACATCAAGCAAATTGGTGGGCACGCGGACTGGACCTAAACCCACCCGAGATATTTCGCCATCTACCAAGCACGCAGGAACCCCTGAAATTACCCGCACCGACAGAGGGTGAAAATATTGTTGCTGACTATAGGAGTCTAGGACTCACCTTGCGGAAACATCCACTGTGCTTACTCAGACCAGAACTCAACAAAAGGAAAACACTAACAGCTGAGAAGATCAAAGCACTTCGAAGTGGACAATCGGTCCGCACGGCAGGAATCGTTACGTCCCGACAACGTCCCAACACATCCAGCGGCGTGGTGTTTGTCACCTTAGAGGATGAAACGGGGTATACCAATGTGGTGATTTGGAACCGAATTGCCGCCGAACAACGTCAAGTACTGACGAATGCTCACTTAATGGGTGTTTCCGGGCATATCGAAAGAGATGGTGATGTCATTCACCTCATTGCAAAAAAATTAATCGATTACTCACCTCTTCTTGGTAAACTCAACACAACATCAAGAGATTTTCATTAAGAACCATGACCTTTGAATTCGACAAAATTATTAATAGAACGGATACGTTCAGCACCAAATGGAACAAATATGATCGCCCGGATATCATACCCATGTGGGTTGCTGATATGGACTTCGAAACGGCACCGTGCATTAAATCCGCACTAATGGAACGCGTAAACCACGGTATCTATGGGTACACCCAACCACCTGCAGAACTGCCTCCAACTGTTGCAGCCTACCTAAAAACCGAATTTAATTGGGCCATCGATACAGATTGGATTATCTGGTTACCGAGCTTGGTGGTTGGACTCAACGTTGTGAGCCGCGCATTCGCCGAAGAAGGTGATGAGATTCTTTCGAATACACCGATATACCCACCTTTTCTATCTGCGCCAAATTATGGCAATCGAAAAACAATTACCGCCCCTCTAGCTTGGAGCGGAACAAAGTGGGTGATGGATTTTGATGCGCTAAAAAAAACAGTTACACACAACACAAAAGCTTTTTTATTCTGCAGCCCACACAACCCAACTGGACGTGTTTGGGATATTGAGGAGCTGAACAAGTTAGTCGCTTTTTGCCACAAACATAATCTGACTTTAATTTCCGATGAGATCCATGCGAGTCTAATCTTGGACCAAGACAAAACCCATACGGTAACTGCAAACCTACCCGAGGCCGCTGATATTTCAGTAACACTCTTATCTGCGAGTAAGACTTTTAATATACCAGGATTAGGTTGTGCGTATGCTGTTGTAAAAGATCCAACGTTAAGAAATAAACTAAAAAAAGTGATGAACGGTATCGTTCATCATGTCGGGGCTCTAGGCTACACCGCCACCCTCGCCGCATACAAAGAAGGTAAACCGTGGCAAGCCGCACTGGTTAACTACTTACGACTGAATCGAGACCACGTTGAAGCTAACTTGTCGACTCACGATCAATTGACGGTATATCACTCAGAAGCTACATACCTAACCTGGATCGACGCACGCAGAATGAACGTTGACAACCCGTCGACGTACTTCGAGCAATTCGGAATCGGCATTTATGACGGTGCACCATTTGGAGCTCCAGGGTTCCTAAGGCTCAACTTTGCGTGCCCACGCTCCGTACTGAGTGAAGCGCTCAAACGCATCACCAAGGGAATAGAGGCACTAACCTAGCGAAGCACTAATTGGACGTTGCCTCTATAGTCTCAATGGGAAAGATTTGACCTGCCACTCCCAATAACGTCACCTTAGGTCCTGCAAAACATTGTAAGTCGATTGTGTAGAGACTGAACACAAAATAATTTTCATATTCCTGCGTAAAGGGTTCCTCCAAAAGACACGGCACACCATCTAACTTCTCAATAATCGCCTTTAGGATGCCTCCGTCTTGAGACAGCAATTTTTTGGCGATTTCGCTCTTAGCTATTTTGTCACCAACGTATTGTTCAAAATCGTTTTCACTGGGTTTATTGGCCGCTAAAACGACCGCAAGAATAGCAAGCAGTATTAATTTCATATCGCTATAAGCCCAAGATCAAACAGCCCTAAGATTAACCGATTACTTCGTGTTACGCTTCACGCGCGCCTGACGCCGCCACTCCCACGGCGGTAGATAAGCGTCGTCAGCCCACAAACCAATTCTCTGTTGCTTAGCCAACGCTTCAGCCTCTTTATAGCGAACACGATCCTCTGGTGCCTGCTCCTGCTGATAGTCACGATACCACCATGCTAATCCATCCCGGATCAATGCCCAGTTGACGTCCAGATCATCAAAAAAAACCCTGCAGACCCAACGCTTGTAACGGTCCCGCTTCACGCAATCACAAATAATCGACTGCCCCTGAATCAGCTGAGTCAAGCGATCACGAGCTTTTACGCCAAACGGTTGATCCAGCTCTGGTGAATCAATACCGATAAACCGCACTTTTATTTTTCGGTCACCGTTGATTAAGACGGTGATGGTGTCCCCGTCTGCAATCCGAACCACCTCACCACGAAAAACTTCTGATTGAGAAAGCGGAATCTCAAAACAAAAACCAATAAATACGATCAAGACCGGAGCAAGAAGACGCCACCTATTAAAAAAAACAGTACCGTTACAATTCTGCATAAAGAATGTCCAGGAGTTTGGTACGACATTGAGTACGATAATCGATAGAATACTGTTACTGTCAAGCTTAAGTCTAATAACCGCGCCTCAACAAAGGAATGATGGATGCCAGCAACCTCAATGAATCACTTTACAATTTTGACGGATGACCTTGATGCAACGGTCACCTTTTATCAAGAATTTTTAGGTTTAGAACCTGGTGAACGACCTCCACTTAAATTTCCAGGTGCGTGGCTTTATGCTGGAAAGACTGCAGTTTTACATGTCATTGCCGGCAAAACACTTCCAGAACCACCAGAAGGTGTGATTGATCACATTGCGTTCAGCGCAACTGGCCTAATAGAGACCGTCGATAAACTAAAGCAACACAAAATTGACCATTCTCTGCGGCAAGTCAGGAAGACAGATCCTTGGCAACTGTTTTTCTGCGACCCTTCTGGCGCCAAGGTCGAACTCGACTACCCACCGACCGAGCCTACACCCAATCAGTAAGAAATCTTATTGAGACTAATTTTGTGTTGAGTCCGTCGAAGCTTCTTGAGGCTCAAGTTCTACCTCAATACGCTCTGCTTCAAAAACCTGAGGTACTGGATCCTCTATCTCAATGCCAAGTTCTTTTTCGTAGTACCTGATCCAGTTGTGGATGTTACCTTCTTGAATTTCAATTGCTGCGTCCCCTGCATGGACCTGCTCCAATGGTCCAAATAGAAAGACCAAAAAGCAAACTAAGATAAGTCGGTCAAAGAAGATAGGCACATGCAATTCCTCAAATAATTCAATGCAATTTGCAGCATCTAGCGTAAGGGCAACATCACCTAGCCCACGCAATCAAGGAAGTGGCACGCCCGGAGAGATTCGAACTCCCGACCCCTTGGTTCGAAGCCAAGTACTCTATCCAACTGAGCTACGGGCGCGTAGAGCATATAACATCGTCATCATTCTATCAGCAAACCGCTAAAATTAAACTCGTATCAGCTCTTCATAACAATTATTAGCGAATGAAGTTTAACTCCATTATTTTCCTTCCTGCCTATTAAAAAATACGCGTGGTAGACTGCCTTTTGAAAAAATAAGAATATTTGAGATTTAATCTCAATTGGAAAATAGTTTAATAGCGACCACGGAAGATGTTTCTAAAATTACACTTGGATTTTTGGCATCGAAAGCACTATTTGCAGGTTTACATATCGAGGTCTTTACTAAACTAGCTGAAAGCCCAAAAAGTTCGGCACAAATTTGCAACGAAGCTAAAGTCCCATTCAACCGGATCAACACATTGATGACGGCGCTGACCAGCATTGGGTTAGTCGATCGAGACAATGAAGAAAAAATTTACTCAGACTCATCCGGAGCGGACGCCTTCGTTTGAGACCCAAAAAATTTGAGCTGAAAAGCCCAAAAAAAAGTGGCGCGCCCGGCACGATTCGAACGTGCGACCCCATGCTTCGTAGGCATGTACTCTATCCAACTGAGCTACGGGCGCATAATGGAGTGAGAAATTATAACAAAATCAGTATTAAGCGTAACGACCAAAATGAAAATACCATGGCTAACTTGCGTTAAAATGCCTGCTCGCTAGACTCAATTTGAATTTAATATGGCTTTAATTGTACAAAAATACGGCGGAACCTCGGTAGGCTCGACAGACCGCATCAAAAAAGTCGCCCGACGTGTTGCGAAATGGAAAAATGCAGGCCATGACATCGTTGTAGTGGTATCCGCCATGTCTGGTGAGACCAATCGTCTCATCGATTTAGCCAAGTCCATTCAATCTAGACCGGACCGCAGAGAATTAGACGTTGTCTGTTCGACTGGAGAACAAGTGACTATCGGCCTCTTATCCATGGCCTTAATCGAACTAGGTGTCCCTGCAAAATCTTATAATGGCGCACAGATACGCGTCCTTACTGATGATGCACACACTAAAGCACGTATCCTAGACATCGACAAAAATCGAATACAAGACGATCTAAAATCAGGAAAAGTCCTCGTCGTTGCGGGTTTTCAAGGCGTAGACGCAGAGGGTAACATCACCACATTAGGTCGTGGTGGATCTGACACATCTGGGGTAGCTATTGCAGCAGTGCTTGGCGCACAAGAGTGTCAAATTTATACGGACGTCGATGGGGTATACACCACAGACCCTCGAGTGGTACCAAATGCGCGCCGATTAAAAACGGTCACCTTTGAGGAAATGCTCGAGATGGCTAGCTTAGGTTCAAAGATATTACAAATTCGCTCGGTAGAGTTTGCGGGGAAGTATCGCGTAAGATTACGCGTGCTATCCAGTCTAACTGACCCCGACATTTCGATTGACGAAGAATCGCAATCAGGAACATTAATTACATTTGAGGATGATGGAACTATGGAAGCCGCTCTAGTTTCTGGTATAGCTTTTAATCGTGATGAAGCAAAAGTCACCATGCGTGGGGTTCCCGATACACCAGGCATCGCTTTCAAGATTCTCGATCCAATTGCAAAAGCTAATATTGAGGTTGATGTCATCGTACAGAATATCAGTACAGATAAAAAAACAGATTTCTCGTTCACGGTGCATCGTAACGACTTAAACAAAACCCTTGATATTTTAAAGCCAGTCCAAGCAGTTATCGGAGCTCGAGATTTAGTCGGGGACGATAAGATTTGTAAGATAGGACTAGTGGGTGTTGGAATGCGTTCTCATGTGGGTGTAGCAAGTAAAATGTTTGGTGCACTAGCTAATGAGGGTGTGAACATACAGATGGTCTCAACCTCGGAAATAAAGATCACAGCCGTCATTGACGAGAAATACATGGAACTTGCCGTGCGTGCGCTCCACCAAGCCTTCGAGCTGGAATAACAGAGCCTAGATACCGAAAGCAGTTTCAACTAGAATACACTCTCTCGGCACGCTCTTGCTCTTCGCGTCGCCGAACGGAGAGTTGGCCGAGCGGCTGAAGGCGCTCCCCTGCTAAGGGAGTATAGGGTGTAGAACCCTATCGAGGGTTCGAATCCCTCACTCTCCGCCACCCTATTTTT
>JAQBTV010000007.1 GCA_027624715.1 Pseudomonadota bacterium | reverse complement strand
GCTACAGACAGCAAAAAACCCCTGAAGGCTTTATTCTTCAAGGGCTTTTTGGTAGATGCTGGGCATCCCTAAAACCAAATATGGTGGCGAATCAGGGATTTGAACCCCGGACCTGCGGATTATGATTCCGTCGCTCTAACCAGCTGAGCTAATTCGCCGAACTGTGAATTGTAGCAAATTGATGGCGGCGCTGACTTAATGTGCAGGACTGTGCTGACTTTGCCCTAAGAAATTTCAATGTCGTATAAAACGACAAAGTTTTGATTGATAAAAAGTGATTCAATCAAACCAATGAATTATCGTATCTATGTCCTCTACTGATACTTTTATGAGAAATTTATAAATGAACAATAAGATTAAGATTTATTTTCTGCTGACTATTGCCATTTTAAGCACTTGGCTTTTCTTTACTCCGCATTTAGCTGTTAATTCCATGAAGTCAGCAGCAGAGGCAAGGGATGTAAGTAAATTAGCCAGTTATGTTGATTTTCCTGCATTTAAAGAAAGTCTTAAGATGTCGATTAACGCTACGGTCTCTGCAGAAGTAGATAAGAAGGAGCAAGAGGGCGTTCCATTTGCAACCTTAGGCGCGGCCATGGTCATGGCCTTTGTGGACCCACTGATTGATGAATTAGTAAGTCCTGAAGGTTTGGCAATGATGATGAAAGGGGAAAAGCCAAATCTTAATGAAGAATCCACAAACCACAAAACTCAATCTGGTACAGATATATCTATGTCATATGACGACATTAATCGATTTATTGTGGCTGTAAAGAAAAAGGACGAAGCTGGAAAACCTTTACGTTTAATCTTCAGCCGTGATGGCATTTTTTCTTGGAAGCTAACCGCGGTCGATCTTGGAAGCTAACCATGGTAGATATACCCTTTTAGATTATTGGTTTTTCCGACAACCGCCTGCAGATACAAAGAGCACCGACAATTGCCCACATTTAATTCCACACAAATCTATATTTACGCGGATACCTCGACTGTGCCACTGTAAGACCCGGCTGAGCTAAATCGCCACATGTCTTACGCAGAGTAGGGCCGGTAGATCACAGTCAAGCCCGTGAATTGTCAAGAAAGGCATTCTGAGCATGAAGGCTGGATGGCCGGTAAACTGAAGGTATGAACAATTATGATGTTTTAGTTGCAGGTGCTGGCACAGTTGGTTGTGCGACAGCTGTCACCTTGTCAAGGCTAGATCTTCGAGTAGCTATAATTGCGCCGAAAACTCCTATCTTGGATGTTTTGTCCGATTCGCTCATGGGGAGGCCCTATTCTAACCGGGTATTTGCGATACGACCATCAACTAAACGATTCTTGATGGATTCGCATTTTTGGGATGACATTTCAAAAGAAAGAGTCCAGCTCGTTAGGCGCATGCAAGTTGACGGGGCCTCCCGTCCAAGTCTCACCTTGGATGCTCATGATGCGGGCGTTCTTGAGTTGGCGTGTATTGTTGAGAACGATAACCTCAAACGGGCTGTCGGCGTGCATCTTCGCCGTGATCAGTCATTAGAACTACTCTGTGGCGAAATTCTCTCCATCGAGCAGATGCCGGGCTTTGTCAGGGTGCTCACGTCTTTGGGCGAAATGACCTGTAAGTTGTTAGTGGCAGCCGATGGGAGTGAGTCGTTGGTCCGGAAGTTTTCTGGATTGAGCGTGGCAACGCGTGACTATGAGTGCACGGGCTTGGTGGCAAACTTTACGGTTGCGCGGGCGCATCAAAATGTGGCCTACCAGTGGATGGGTAAAGATGGGGTGATTGCTTACTTACCGCTGCCGGGAAACTTAGTGTCGATGGTCTGGTCTGTGACAGATGAGCTTGCACACGACATCGATGAGCACGTATTGTGCGATTTATTGGCTAAGCGCTATGACCCACTGAAGATCAGCGGTCTTGAGAGCGCCATTGGACGTTTCCCGCTTCGTCGGGTATTACCTCAAAGTGTAGCGTTAGGAAGGGTGGTATTGGTCGGCGATGCCGCGCATCAATTTTTACCTCTAGCAGGTCAAGGGTTAAATGTAGGTTTGAGTGATACAGCGAAGCTGTGTTTCTTAATTAAACAGTACGGGACGACCGATCCTGGAAGTTTGTCGGTGGTTAATCGGTATCGCCGAGCGAGAAAAGAAGAGATTGAAAGTTTGACGTGGTTCACAGAAGCTATACACGATATAGCAGTTGATGGATCTGAACTGTGCCATTCTTTTCAAGATCTCGGGTTTGCTTCGGTTCGACATTCAAATATTTTAAGACGGTTTTTTATTGATAAGGCGATGGGTTAATTCAAGTGGAGTGAGGGGCAAGAGAATGTATAAGTGTTTACTGTTATTTTTGATTGTTGTGATGGGTAGCGCTAATGCGAATGAGGCGACTTTGGAGGATAAACTTCGAGACCGATTTCCAACAGCATCCATTGATTCAATTTCAGAGACGAAAATTTTGGGACTGTATGAGATTGTTATCAGTGGCTCCATATACTACGTCGATGAGGATTTTACGTATTTGTTTGACGGCGAGTTAACTGAACTGAGTTCGATGCGTAACGTGACTTCTGAGAGGGCCTCTGAAATTGAGAGGGCGGAGCTAAAAAAAGTTGCCGTCCCTTTCCATGAATTACCTTTCGAGATGGCGATTAAACGTGTTTATGGCACAGGCGAGAGAGAGTTCGCTTATTTTGCAGATCCCAACTGTGGGTACTGTCGTAAGTTTGATAAAGAAACTTTGGGGAACATAACGGATGCGACACTCTATCTTTTTCTTTATCCCGTGATCACTGCACAGTCGATCCCAATTTCCAAATCAATTTGGTGCTCTGCTAATGCCTCTGGGGCTTGGGATGCGTTCATATTTGATGGCATTGTTCCTGGGGGTCAAGGTGACTGTAACAACCCTATCGATCAGATCGTGGAATTTGGTAAAAAGATGTCGGTGAGAGCGACGCCAACACTTTTTTTCAGTGATGGCTCACGAGCAAGTGGTGCGCTGAGTTTGGAACAATTAGAGGCACGCCTGACACCTGCTAAATAGGCAGTATGAGAGGGTTTTTGGTGATGCTTATTCTTGGTTCTCGGGCGCGAGGAAAGTTTTGGGTATGAGTACCCACATCAAACCCTCCTGCTTCATTTTTCCTGCATTGATCGCGGCCGATTCGCCAAAGCCCCAAAAGTAGTCCGCGCGAACAGCACCTTTGATAGCGCCACCCCTGTCCTGAGCGAACATAAGCTGATTCAAGGGATCGGATGAATTTGGCCATGATGTGGCTAAGTACACGGGAAAGCCAGCTGGGATATAAGTGTCATCGACCGCGATGCTGCGGTTAGCCGTGAGTGGAACGCCTAGCGATCCGATCGGCCCGCCAAGGTTTGCTGGCAGCTTTCTGAAAAACACATACGACGGATTTTCCTGCAGTAGCGTGTCTATCTTGTCCGGATTGCGTTCTCCCCAAAGTTTGATGCCTTGCATCGATGCTTGACTCAGTTTGAGCTCGCCTTTGGAGACCAATGATTTGCCGATAGATCGATATGGGTGGCCATTAGACTTCGCAAATCCGAGACGAATGATGCTGCCATCGTCCAGCTGAATGCGACCAGAGCCTTGAATTTGCAAGAAAAATAATTCGACTTTATCTTTGACCCACAGAATTTCTTTGCCGTGAAGGTTTGCTAACCCTTTGTCGATTTCTTCGCGTGTGAAGTAAGGTATTAAATCCGTCCCAGATCTCCGGCCAACACCTCTAAATTCTTTGAATAAAGGGTATTGCCTGACATCAACCGAGACTAAGTCATCGGGTACTCCGTAAGCAGGATAGGGATAGTCGCGTGAGCGCTTTACGCTCCCCTGTAGGAGCGGTTCGTAGTACCCCGTTACGAGTCCTGATGAAGCACCATCCTGATTATTCACTTTGAATGGTACAAAATGAGTCTCGTAGAATTGTCGTTGATTTACTTTGGACATGTGTTTCAAAGATTGCGCTTGTTGGCACGGGAGCGTCCATTCAGCATATTTATCGAGTACAGTGCAGGATTGTAAAAGCGCCGATGTACCGTCAGAAATCTCGTCCGTGAGCCATCCTGGCAAATCTTTCCAGCCGGCAAGGGTCAAGTGAGTTTTAGATTTGAGTCCAAATGAGCTGAATAAGGTCGGTTTGATCGCGATTGAAGCATCTCGCGGGACGGAGGTCCTTGATTCTTTGCTGGTGGGCGTGGAAATCTGTTCGGGAGGCGTGGAAATCTGTTCGGGAGGCGCGGGATCTTTCTTAACTGGTGGCGAGGAGCAGGCGATTAGGATATTGATTAGGACCACCTGAGTCCAAATATTTAGGTTTGTGGCTGGGGTAGAATTCATGTGTTTCAATTAATTTGGTATTCGAGCCATGTATTGGGCTATTTTTGAGATTTTATTGGGCCTCGGTTTATTCATTTTTATCGTTTGGTGGACCCTACCTAAAAATAAAAATAAGTAGGCAACGCGTATTTTGACATTGAGGTCAGTGTAATACCCTTGGCACGCTAAGCGTAAATTGTGGGATTTCGGCATCAAATTCAATGCCGTCAGAGGCGCGCATTTTATAAGAACCCTCCATCAGCCCAACTGGCGTATCAATCGAGGCGGCACTCGTGTATTCGAAGTATTCCCCTGGACTTAGGTTTGGAAATTCTCCCACCACCCCTTCGCCCCGAACCTGTTCTACTTTCTCGTTGGCATCAGTGATCACCCAGTGGCGGCTAAGTAATTGCGCTCGGATGGTACCCGTATTTTGAATGCGAATGCGATAGGCAAAAAAGTATCGTGACTGTTCGGGGTTAGATTGCTCGGGAATAAAAAAAGATTCCGTAGTTACGGTGACTTCATATTTTGGTTTTTCAGACATGATGCGTATTGTATCGGTAAATAGATCAAATTTAGTAATGGTTTAGTGCTCTCGAGGCGAGTATTTATTGGGTGGCTCGGTGTTTCGGTTTAGAATAAACGTAAAGGAACCCGCAAAATTATGAGAGACATCCGCATAGCGCCGAGTATTTTGTCTGCCGACTTCTCACGACTCGGAGAAGAAGTGCGTGCGGTTGAGGCCGCAGGCGCTGACCTCATTCACTTTGACGTGATGGATAATCACTATGTACCTAATTTGACCTTTGGCCCTATTGTGTGTGCATCGATTAGACCGCACACAAAATTGCTTATTGATGTGCATTTAATGGTCGAGCCAGTAGATGCTTTGGCTACGGAGTTTGCCAAAGCGGGTGCTGACTTGATCAGTTTCCATCCGGAGGCGACACAACACGTGGATAGGACGATTAATCTGATCAGGGATTCTGGATGTAAGGTCGGATTGGCATTCAATCCCGCGAGCCCACTTCATGTGTTGGATTGGACGCTCGATAAGATCGATTTGGTCCTGATCATGTCTGTAAACCCGGGCTTTGGAGGCCAAAGTTTTCTTGAGCATTCTCTGGAAAAAATCGCTGAGGTCCGTGATTTGATAGATCTGTCTGGTTGCGATGTATGGCTTGAGGTCGATGGGGGGATCAAAGTCGATAACATCGCGTCAGTTGCTGAGGCGGGTGCGGACACCTTTGTGGCAGGTTCTGCTATTTTTGGTGGGGTCGACTATAAAGACATCATCGGTCAGATGAAAAAGCAGATCTCTTAACCTTAGCAGATAGTGAACGTGTTCAGCGCCACATCGAAGCCATTCGCGTGTCAACTCAATCGGTAGTGCCTCCAGCTGTTTTTGAGGTCAGTGTCGTGGCGTTTGACTTAGACGGCACCTTAGTCGACACGCTCCCTGACCTGCACACGGCAACCAACCTGATGTTGTATGACCTCGGGTATGAGGGGGTTAGCAGTGATACTGTGCGTCAGTATATTGGCCAAGGGATTGAGTATCTTTTACAAGAGCTCTTTAATGAATTAAACATCAGTCAGGCGACGATTAATTTTGAAGAGGCTGCCCAACAGTTCAGAGCTCATTATGCGCAACACGTGTGTGATCAATCGATGTTGTTTCCCGGGATTGCAAACACGCTGGAAGGTCTCAAGCGTTTGGGCATTGGCCTAGCCTGCCTTACCAATAAAAGCGAACTATTTACAGTCCCAATCTTGAAAAAACTAGAGATCTGGGATTATTTTCAAGAAGTAGTGTGTGGCGATACGTTCGCCAAACGAAAACCGGACCCTTTGCCGCTGCGTGAGCTTGCGGCCCGTTTTGGTATGAAACCGGATCGTGTTTTGATGGTGGGAGATTCGAAGACGGATACAGTATGTGCGCGCAATGCTGGCGCTCCAGTGGTGTGTGTCCCTTACGGGTATCGATCAGGAATGGCGCTGACTGAGCTTGACTGTGACAGAGTCCTTAATGACCCTATGGATCTAATCAAGCTTGTCAGGAAAGTGTGAATATAAACAGCGTCTATAATGGATAATCATACGCATCCTAAAGGCACGCGTTAAGTTGATGGTGCTGACACCCAGATTGTTGAGCTTATTGTGAATAAAGAAGATTTTGAGAGTTTGGCGGACCAAGGTTTTAACCATGTGCCACTGATGGTGGAATCGTTTGCTGATCTCGATACGCCGCTATCTATTTATTTGAAGTTCGCAAATAAGCCGTTTTCCTATTTATTGGAGTCGGTACAGGGCGGCGAGCGCTTTGGGCGCTATTCATTTATCGGATTACACTCCAGGATTCGTTACGAGGTGCGTGGCCACACGTGCTGTGAAATTCACGATGATGTCGTTGTTTCAGAGATTGAAAGTGCCGATCCTATTGATTGGATTTCGGAGTTGCAAAAAAGGACCAAAGCATATTACCGAGACGATTTGCCTCGATTTCTGGGTGGCTTGGTGGGTTATTTTGGGTACGAGACGATTCATTTGATCGAGAAGCGTGTTGGCGGACGTGACCACAAATTTGATCCGATTGATTGCCCAGATATTCTTCTGCTTCATTCGGACGAGGTGATCGTTTATGATAATTTAGCTGCGAAGCTCTACTTTGTTGTGTTCGCTAACCCGCAGGAGTCGGACTCTTACGAGCGCGGCCAAAAGCGTCTGACCGAGTTATTTAGCGCGTTGCGTGGGTCTGTGCCCGAGACGGCCGAGGTGAGGCGTGATTTAGAGACGCCTCACGAGGAAACTCCGGAGGAGGTTTTTGCTGAGAGTGTCTTGCGCGCGAAACAGTACATCTATGAAGGGGACATCATGCAGGTTGTGTTGTCGCAACGCATGTCGGTGCCCTTTCAGTCTCCACCGTTGTCGCTCTATCGCGCCTTACGTGCGCTGAACCCATCGCCATATATGTTTTATTTCAATTTGAGAGATTTTCATATCGTTGGCGCCTCCCCGGAAATTTTGGTGCGGTTGGAAAAAGATATGGTGACGTTAAGACCGATTGCAGGTACGCGACCTCGGGGGGCTACGAGAGAAGAGGATTTGGCACATGAGCAGGATCTTTTGGCGGACTCTAAAGAGATTGCAGAGCATGTGATGCTCATGGACCTTGGCCGTAATGATTTAGGTCGGGTGGCCGCAGTTGGGACGGTTAAGGTCACCGATCAAATGATCATTGAGCGCTACTCGCACGTCATGCACATTGTTTCGAATGTCGAGGGCACCCTGTTGGAGGGGTTATCTGCGATTGACGTCTTGCGGGCTAGCTTCCCTGCGGGAACGGTGTCCGGCGCGCCTAAAGTTCGCGCGATGGAAATCATTGATGAGTTGGAGCCGAGCAAGCGAGGTATCTATGCCGGTGCTGTCGGTTATTTGGGATTTAATGGTGATATGGATTTGGCGATTGCTATTCGAACGGCGGTGATTAAAGACAATATGCTGTACGTGCAGGCTGGCGCAGGAATCGTGGCGGACTCCCTGCCTAAAAACGAGTGGATTGAGACCAAAAATAAAGCCAAAGCGATTCTTAGGGCGGCAGAAATTGCCGAAGCAGGGCTGAATCGTTAGCGTCACGTCCATACCTAGCGCCAACCGCGTTTAGCTACAATGTGCCATTGAGACGGTGAGATAAAGACCATATGGTATTATGGATTAAGTTGAGGTTAAATTTAACAACCTATTTGTTACAATTTTTTTTTGAAAAATTATAAGGAAGAAAATGTCATCTTTTGAATCAATTATGAATGGCCAAGAAGGAAGTATTGAACTTTTGAAAGTTTTGGCGGATAACAGCTTTGATTCTGTTTTGATCACCGATGCCAGTTCTCGAGGAGGCATTATTTACGCAAATAAGGCGTTCAAAAAGTTGACCGGCCATGATCCCGCATCAGTAATCGGAAAGACTCCGCGAATTCTTCAAGGCTCAGGAACGGACGGCAAAGTCATAAAACGGCTCGCTACAGCATTGAAATCGGGTAAACGTTTCGAAGGTAAAGCAATAAATTACAAAAAAGATGGTACCCCTTTCATCATGTATTGGCGTGTTCTGCCGATCAAGGTAAAAAGAATAATTGTCGCGTGGGTAGCTATTCAACGAGAAGGTTCAGTCATATAAGCACCATCTTAGATGAGCCAGGCTGTAAAAAAATGTAATCCAATGGATCCTGTAATATTTTTGTCCTGTGCTGACCCACGTTCGAGTCCAGTATTCTGCAAGTGATCAGGCCACTGACATTCATGCAGGGATTGCCTTATAAAAGTACCGCTATCAGGGGAGAAGTTAATGAAATTACTGGGATATACTGGCAGTCCTTATGTTCGTAAGGCCTGCATCGTAGCCGAGGAGAAGCGGAGCCATTACGAAATTGTCGCAGCCAGTCCGTCAGATCCGGCCTCCGGGGTCCAGGCAGCTAATCCCTTGGGCAAGATCCCGGTGCTAATCTGCGACGATGGGAGCGCCATTTATGACTCGGTCGTTATCGTCGAATATCTCGATGGCTTGGGTGCGGGTACCAAACTTATCCCAGAGACTTTTGCCGACCGCATCCAAGTGAAGCGCTGGGAAGCCCTCGGCGATGGTATTGCCGAAGCGACTATTTCGATTGTCGTTGACCAGCGCTTACCTGCCGCCGAGCAGCGGGGCGAGACGCTGTATACGAAGCAAAAGAAAAAGATTGATGCGGGGCTGGCAACGATGGAAAAAGACTTGGGTTCTAGGCAATTCTGCCATGGTACGCGTTTCACGCTCGCTGATATTGCTTGCGGTGTTGCCCTCGGGTACCTCGACCAGGCGATGCCGAAGTTCGATTGGCGGAAAACACACCCCGGGCTGGGTCAGCTAGCCGAACGGCTGGCGGCACGCGAGGCGTTCATCAAGACAAAGTACGTTCCAGCTTAACGGTTCTGCTCGTCCGGGATCTGCGCGGGTATCAAGGCGGATTATCTGGAATAGTAGCCAGACAGAACAACAAAAGGTTAGCGTCGATATGCTACTGATGATCGATCATGAGCATGGCGGTTAACACTTACCCCAGTACCGGAGAGAGCCACTTCAAGCTTTCTCCTTCTTCCTCTTGACGTATTTGACTGTATGTAGCGACTTGGTCCTTACCTATAGTCCCAAGCATAAAGTAACGTGCATCAGGATGAGCAAAATAAAACCCACTGACGGATGATGTCGGCCACATAGCAAGACTATCCGTTAATGAAATTCCGGTCCCAGCCTCGACATCCAAGAAATCCCAAAGCGTGCGTTTCTCTCTATGATCAGGACACGATGGATAACCCGGTGCAGGACGTATGCCGCGATACCGTTCACGAATAAGTCCTTCATTATCTAAATTTTCGTCAGTGACGTAACCCCAAAATTCAGTGCGCACTCTTCGATGTAAGTGTTCAACAAAACTTTCGGCTAAACGGTCGGCCAAAACTTTCAGCAGGATAGCTCGATAATCATCGTGCCCGACCTCATAACGCGTAACATGCGGCTCGATTCCATGACCAGTTGTAACCGCAAATCCACCAATATAATCAAGAATCCCGGCATTTTTTGGAGCAATAAAATCAGACAAACACAACTGCGGTTTACCATCGGGTAGAGGTCTCTGCTGCCTTAACCAATGAGTCCGTGCAATTTCCCGATCATGATCATGAGGGTCAAGTATCACGATGCTGTTACCCTCCGAATACGCTGGAAAACATCCAAACACGGCATCCGCTCTGAGCCACTTTTCATCGATAATTTGCTTCAGCATCTCTTGTGCGTCGTTAAATAATTTACGGGCCTCCGGCCCTTTCCTCGGATCATTCAAAATCTCCGGAAATTTTCCACTAAACTCCCACGCATTAAAGAACGGCATCCAATCAATTGTTTCTACTAAATTGTGAAGCGGATAATCACTTAAGACCTGTCTACCCAAAACTTTAGGTACGGTTATGGTATTTTCATCAAAGACAAGTCTTGCTCCCATTGAATTTGCATCAGCTATCGACAATAATTTTTTTGCCGTACGACCAGAGTGAACCCGCCGCTTGCGATCATGATCCGCTTTAATCTCTGCGCAGAAATCTTCTCGATGAGTACCCAACAGTTTCGACGCTACCCCAACCGCTCGACTTGCATCTTTTACATAAAGTACAGAATGCGAATATGCTGGATCGATTTTTACCGAAGTATGCGCAGGACTTGTGGTTGCGCCACCAATTAACAAAGGCACATTAAAATTCTGGCGCTCCATTTCAGAGGCAACATACACCATCTCATCGAGTGATGGTGTGATAAGGCCAGACAAGCCAATAATATCGGCATTATGTTCACGAGCTGCATCTAAGATTTTCTGCGCAGGAACCATAACACCAAGATCTATTACCTTGAAATTATTACACTGCAGGACAACGCCAACAATATTTTTACCGATATCGTGCACATCGCCCTTTACCGTAGCCATAATGATGATTCCATGCTCCCGGCTCTTATCGCCAGTCGCCTCCTTCTCTGCATCGATAAAGGGAATCAAATGTGCAACCGCTTTCTTCATGACCCGAGCAGACTTGACAACTTGTGGTAAGAACATCTTACCAGCACCAAATAAATCACCGACAGTATTCATCCCATCCATTAGAGGACCTTCGATTACGTCTAATGGCCGCATGGCCTTCAATCGCGCCTCTTCCGTATCCTGCACTACATGGGTGTCAATTCCTTTAACGAGCGCGTAAGACAAACGCTCCTCACAGGAGGTGCTGCGCCACTCTCCTACCTTATCATCTTGAATTGCTTTTCCGAGATTAAAACGGGGTGCCGCATCAACCAATCGTTCAGTTGCATCTTGGCGACGATTCAGAATGACGTCTTCCACTAAATCCCGCAACTCTAAATCAATATCCGCATAGATCGCTAGCTGACTAGCATTAACAATCCCCATGCAAAGACCTTCGCGAATGGCGTGGTAAAGAAAAACAGTGTGCATTGCTTCGCGAACAGTGTTGTTACCTCGAAACGAAAAAGATACGTTCGAGATACCTCCGGATATATAACTGTGTCGGCAACGACTACGGATATCCCGACAAGCAGCAATAAAGTCCATAGCGTAGCCGTCATGCTCCTCCATTCCAGTTGCAACGGCGAACACATTAGGATCAAAAATTATATCTTCAGGAGGGAAATTTAGTAATTCTGTCAACAACTTATATGATCTGTCACAAATTTCCCGTTTTCTCGCTTGCGTATCAGCTTGGCCTTTCTCATCAAAAGCCATGACGATAACCGCGAAGCCATAACGACGAATCTTCTGCGCCTGCTCCAAAAACTGTTTTTCCCCTTCTTTTAATGAAATTGAGTTGATAATGCCTTTACCTTGCACACATTGCATTCCCGCCTCTAGCACCCCCCACTTCGACGAATCAATCATCACCGGCACACGAGAAATATCAGGTTCTGAAGCAATCAAATTGAGAAAAGTCACCATCGCCGCTTGGGAATCAAGCATTCCCTCGTCCATGTTGATATCAATAATCTGTGCGCCATTTTCAACTTGTTGCCGAGCAATTGTTAATGCATCATTGAACTGATTATTGAGAATTAAACGTTTAAACGCCGCAGAACCAGTCACGTTCGTACGTTCACCAACATTGACAAAACCAGTCGTTTCATCAGCAATGAAAGGTTCAAGACCACTTAACCTCATCACTGGTTCAAACTCTGGTATTGAGCGAGGAGATAATCCCTTTACTTGTTCCGCGATCAACCGAATATGTTCAGGTGTCGTGCCACAGCAGCCTCCGACAATATTCACTAATCCGCTTCGCGCGTACTCAGCGACGATGCCAGCCATCTCCCTTGGTTCTAAATCATATTCGCCAAACTGATTCGGGAAACCAGCGTTCGGATATGCAGACACATAGGTATCTGCAACGTGAGCTAAGTCCGCTAAAAATTGACGTAATTCTTTTGGCCCTAGCGCACAATTCAAACCAATTGTTAATGGTTTAGCATGACGAACAGCAAACCAAAAAGCTTCTGTAGTTTGTCCTGATAGAGTACGGCCTGACGCGTCTGTAATCGTGCCCGAAATCATAATGCGAATCGGAATAGTAGACTCCTGCGCAACCACATCAATTGCGTAAAGCGCAGCTTTTGCATTTAAAGTATCGAATATGGTTTCTACAAGAATGAGATCCGCGCCGCCTTCAATCAGAGCTCGCGTAGCTTCAGTATACGTCTCAACTAACTGTGCGTAAGTAATGTTACGCGCACCGGGGTCCTCAACATTCGAACTAATCGAACAGGTTCTATTTGTGGGTCCCAAAACACCTGCTACGAGAACAGGCCGCTCATTTTCCTGGTCAGCAACTTTTCGCGCAAGTCGTGCTGCCTCTAAATTCAGTTCGTAGACAAGGTCTTCCATGCCGTAATCCGACATAGAGGGAGCATTGGCGTTGAAGGTATTTGTTTCGATAATACTTGCGCCAGCATCCACATAAGCTTTATGAATTGATGCAATTAAATCAGGCTGAGTTAGAGTCAACAAGTCATTGTTACCTTTGAGATCTCGCGCATAGTCAGCAAAACGAGTTCCTCGATAATCGCTTTCATTTAAGGCAGCCCCCTGAATCATAGTACCCATTCCGCCATCTAGAATTAGGATTTCATTCGGCAGGGTGTCGAGCAGCCATTCAATGCGTTCTATTCGATTCATGTTATCTCTCGGACACCAATCGCGTGACAGACTGAGTAGCTAAGTTCAGCTCGATTTAATGTGTAAAAATGGAAGTCACGAACACCTTCGCGACATAATGCTTCGACTTGAGACACTACTACATGTGCAGCGATGTGCTGTCTTGTAGTCGCATCATTATCTAATCCAGTGAAAAGATCTCGCAACCTATTGGGCAATGACACTCCACACGACCCAGCAAAACGAACCAAGGTTTTATAGTTGGTCACCGGTAATATTCCTGGTATCAACTCTACTTCAATACCGGCAGCTGCTACCCTATCCCGAAACTTAAGAAACACAGCATCATCAAAGAAAAATTGAGTAATCGCAGTTTTAGCGCCCGCATCAACCTTACGTCTCAAACTCTCTAGATCTGCCTCCTCTGAGAGCGCTTGTGGATGGCACTCTGGGTAAGCGCCCACGATTAACTCGAAAGGATGTTGTTCAAGTAACCCTTCGACTAAGTCAGAACCAAACGCATACCCATCGCGATGCGGAACATAACTGGCCCCAACCCCACCATCAGGATCTCCTCTAAGGGCTACAAGTTTACGAATCCCCATTTGCCAATAACTGTCGGCGAGATTATTTACCTCCTCACGAGTCGCCCCGACGCATGTCAAATGCGGGACTGGATCCAGAGATGTTTCGGTAAAAATTCGCTCAATCACCCGATGCGTCCGTTCACGTGTAGAACCATCTGCCCCGTACGTTACAGAAACAAAAGAGGGATTCAAGGGCGCAAGACGCTTGACCGTTTTCCAAAGGCTAGCTTCTGTCTCAGGAGACTTAGGTGGGAAAAATTCAAAAGAAACTTTTGGTGCATGGTTTCTTATTTCTTGTCTATTATTCATTTATTATCTGTTTAACAGTTAAATCCGCATCAAGTCGAAGCAATTCATTTGAACGTCCATCAACTGCACTAACTTTCAATCGATGTCGGTGACTCGTGACAGTAGCTTTAGACGCCTGAAATCCTCGCTCGCAATCAGCTTTAATATCCTTGATCGATTCTAATTTTACCGATATGCGGATTAAATTCTTACCAATCTCTATCAAGTCACGATCGACTTGATTCAGCCGGCCATGCGTAGTGGTGGTTTCCGGATGGCAGACGGTTGTGTTGACGTCGCCCAAATTTGCCGTGAGAGGCGTCATACAGATTCGATTCAAAAACATAAATACGGATCCCCGGCCTAGACGTTAAAGCTCGAAACTTAATACTCCTCCACCGGCACGTATTTGTTTCAAAATTAGTTCGATTGCGGGTGACTCAGTAAACCAGCGTAGTGTGCTCGCGCCACTTCGGCATGATCCTCCAACCAGGTTGCAAGTTCAGTAACGCGACACATCGAGCGACTCCTTTTAGGTTTGAACGGACATCATTAAATGTCTTTGATGCGAGAATAGCCATCAGGTCATCAAGGTTTGCCCACTCATCCAAGTGCATTGAAAGATAAGGTAACTGCACTTGTCAAATAATTTTCTAATATGTATATATGCTTTTTAAACACAGATATACTTTATTTGTTATTGGCGCCCCAGCCTATCCAAAAACCTATCTAAAAAATTTAGCTGCATCGCTCCGATGCATATAAGACTATAGAATTGAAGGTAAAGTATAGTTTGCAGGCTCTCAATCTCGCTGGATATGAAATCCAGTTATCTCCTAAGGTGAAGAAATACTGGATTTCAGAGTTCAGAAAACTAAAGATTCATGCAGCAGATTAGCGAACCACAATAGGTGAGGTGCTAGAGCAATTTCTGGCTAAATACCTTAACCTAAACCTACCCTTGAAAGCCTTTTAAAGGAGAGTCAGGTCATCAAAGGAGAAGACCTGATTAAGCGGAAAGAGGATAAGGACACGGAATTGGCTTTATTAAATTGTTTTTTTATGGAGATCAAGTATGGGTATCAACACATTTAAATGCTTATTGATTGTGATGTTTGCTGTGCTGTGCGCGCCCGTATTACAAGCTGACGATAAAGTTACCTGTGGCTGCCATATCAAGGATGATAAGACCTCTTGCGCGGTCGATCTTGCGGCCGAGGCTGAGGCTCAGTGTGTTTGTGTGAAAGAAACCATGTACGGAAAACGTAAATTTAAGGCTGAAGCCTGCGTTGTTGGCGACCCAAGCCCGCAATAGCGGTGTTTAAATTAGTTTTTAGGAGTTGAATATGCAAAATACACCAGCACGACGTTCAGAATTGGGGCCTTCTCACATAGCAGCTTAAGCCCTGCACTTAGTTTACAATGTGGAAGTTAGTGTGCGGTAAGAAATAATGAAAAGAATAATAATTACCCCAATATTTTTCCCTTACCAGATGTGAAGCAGCCGCTAAAATTAGGGGTATTGGTGGGGGTATCAAACGGTATAGGCTGAATAATTACTGTTATATAACAGTAAGTTGGAATTTATATGCTCTTGATGATCGATAACTATGATTCGTTTACATTCAATCTTGTCCAGTATTTTGGTGAGTTGGGTGTCGCGGTGAAGGTACTGCGTAATGACCAGACCCATATTGCCGAGATCGAATCGCTGTCTCCTGAGTGGATCGTGATATCCCCGGGGCCATGTTCGCCGAAGCAGGCAGGGGTATCAGTGGACGTCATTCAAGCGTTTGCCGGTAAGGTGCCACTTTTTGGTGTGTGTCTCGGGCATCAATGTATTGGGTACGCTTTTGGCGGCGTGGTGACGTACGCGAAGCATCTCATGCACGGAAAGACGTCTCCCATTTGGCATGAATCACAGGGCATTTTTCGCACACTGCCGACGCCTTTCACGGCGACTCGATATCATTCATTGGCGGTTCAGAGGGAGACGCTGCCGGATTGTCTTGAGGTTACTGCCGAGACTGAGGACGGGGAAATCATGGGATTGCGTCATCGCTCGATGCCCATCGAGGGGGTGCAATTCCATCCTGAATCCATCCTGAGTGAGCATGGGCACCGGTTATTGAAAAATTTTCTGGATCAAGTCAGCGCATGATTATTAAAGACGCTATTGAATGTTTTTATCAGCGGGTCGATTTGTCTCACGATGACATGACGCAACTCATGCGCGCGATCATGTCCGGTGAGGTCTCGCCCGTATTAATAGCAGCGTTCTTGGTAGGTATTCAGGTTAAAGGCCCTACCGTTGAGGAAGTGGCGGCCGCGGCGGCCGTGATGCGGGAATTTTCGACTACTGTGCCTGTGGATCGCCCGGAGCGGCTGATTGACACCTGCGGCACGGGGGGGGACGGCAACAAAACATTTAATATCTCGACTGCATCGGCCTTTGTAGTTGCGGCCGCGGGTGGTTTTGTGGCGAAACATGGCGGGCGATCGGTGTCGAGTTCCTCGGGTAGTGCTGATGTGCTCGAAGCGCTTGGGGCGCGTCTTGATTTATCGCCCGAGTCAGTCGCCTCTTGTATTGAAGACGTGGGTATTGGTTTTATGTTTGCTCCCGCGCACCACGCTGCAATGAAATTCGCGGCACCGGTGAGGGGTGAGATGGGTGTTAGGACACTGTTTAATGTATTGGGCCCCTTGACGAACCCCGCAGGAGCCAAGCGGCAGGTCATGGGTGTTTTTGATCGACGTTTGCTGGTGCAGCAAGCCCATGTTTTGAAGCGCTTAGGTAGCACGTGCGCAATGATTGTTTATGGCGAGAACGGCTTAGATGAGATGTCTCCAAGCGGTTTGACTCACGTTGCTGAGCTTCGAGACGGTGCGGTGCGCGAGTACCAGGTGTCATTGGAGGCTCTGGGCGTTGCGCCTGTTGATTTAGATGATATTAAAGTGGCTGACTTGGCGGCGGCGGTGCGCGTTTTTAAGGGCGCGTTGTCTGGCGATCATGAACCAGCTAAGGCGGCTGTTGTGCTTAACGCCGCCGCCTCGTTTTATACGTTAGATATGGTTACGACCCTCGGTGAGGGGGTGGCTCTTGCCGCTACAACAATTGAGTCTGGCGGTGCGCAAGCGAAGCTGAATGAATTTATTACATTCACTCATCGTGATTAGTGGGCCGCAGTTTTGGTTAAAGAGGTCTGATCATGGGCTCTGAAACATCCAATATTCTCGATAAAATTCTTGAGACCAAGCGAGAGGAAATTCGTTTGACCTCATCGTTTCGTCCGCTCACAGAGTTAGAGCGTGAGTCCGAGTCGGCGCCGACAGTGCGCGGCTTTGAGTCGGCGATTCGAGCTAAGATAGCCGCCGGTAGCTCTGCAGTCATTGCGGAAATTAAAAAGGCAAGCCCCAGTAAGGGAGTTATTAGGGAGCATTTTGACCCCATAACGATTGCTCAGTCGTATGAGCAACACGGCGCGGCGTGTTTGTCGGTCCTAACCGATCGGGATTATTTCATGGGTGCGGCTGAGTATCTAGTGGCTGCGCGCGCTGCTACACGACTGCCTGTATTGCGTAAGGATTTCATCGTGGATCCGTATCAGATATTTGAGGCGCGGTGTATGGGAGCGGACTGTATTTTACTGATTGTGGCGGCCGTGAGTCAGGCCCAGCTGGAAGAGTTGGAGTGTGTGGCGATGCAATTGGGGATGTCGGTATTGGTTGAAGCGCATTCTCAAGAGGAATTTGAACGGGCGACTCGTTTGCAAACACCGCTTATCGGAGTAAACAACCGTGACCTCAGGACGTTTGAGACGTCGTTACAAACCACGTTGGATCTGATCAGTCAGTTACCGCAGGATCGAATCTTGATCACTGAGAGTGGGATTCATGCGCGTGAGGACGTGGTTTTGATGCGTGAGCGTGGCGTTCTTGCGTTCTTGGTAGGTGAAACTTTTATGCGACAGGAGGACCCTGGGGAGGCCCTAGAGTCGCTATTTCGTTGAGTGATTTGGGGCGCTTAAATTGTGCGACGCATTAAGCTGAGTTTGACTGAAAAAAATAATTTATTAATATAAATCAATAGTTTAAGCTATCTTTGTGCCCCATTCCATCCGCCCACTTCTCGGCGCTTGTTGTTTTTGGGCGACAACTCTAAGCATTTTTAGCCCACACCTCTGGTCTTGATGGATTCGATTGTGCATTATGAGGTTAATCGATCTTGAGTTAACTGAGACTTAAGGCCATCGGGATAAAGTCAATCAAGCGTTGTCAGAGTGCATCGTAGATCGTACGAGCGATTTGCTCTGCCTACACATTATATAATTACTCAGTTTTTGAGGAGATGGAATGAAAAAAACACTAGTCGCTGTAGCAGTTGCTGGCGCCCTCGCGACCCCAGCAGCAATGGCAGCAGAGTTAAGCACAAACATATATTGGTCCACCGCGATTTCAACGGGTACAATCACGAAGACGACTGCTGCTGGCGCAGTCACTGAAATAGATAGGGGTGATATTTTAGATGGTGGTGGTAACCGCCTCATGCTCCAATGGACAGACACATTAGATAACGGTCTTGGTTTGGTCGCCCATCTTTCATTCGGTAACTTAAACACCGCAGGCTCTCTTCCAGACTTTGCCATTAATACCGTCAGTGTTCGTAATGCCAACATCGGTTTGTCCGGTGACTTCGGTATGATTCAATATGGTAGTAACGAGCATTTCACCGAAACCGATCTGATTTTTGATCCGTCTTATGCTGACTATGGCAATTCCGGTGATGCGCTTTATTACACCGCGTTGGGTTCAAGTGGATTTTGGTTCACCCGTCGTGATGGAGATTCAATCTGGTACGATGGTAAAGACATGAATGGCTTTAAAGTTCGTGCAGCCTATACCTTCGGGCCAGAGGGTAGTGCCAATACGACTACCGCTAACCCAACAGGCACACAAATAGGCTTGAGTTATGCATCAGGTCCTTTAAAATTGGGCATCAATAATGCGGTATACAGTGACTACGAGAATGATGGTGGTGGTGCAGCTGGAGTATCGGGATCAGAAGCCTCGATGACAGCCTTACTCGCGTCTTATGACCTGGGTGTGGTGAACATTAAACTGGCAACTTGGTCAATAGAGCAAAGTGGTGTATCGGTGGTTCTAGGTAGTTCTGGCGGTACCGCGACAGCTATTGGGGCTAGTGGCCGCTCGATCTTCGTCGGCATGCCAGTCGGTGGTGGTACTTTGTGGGCACAATCTTCTAGTCTCGCTGATCAAGACGTAACCGTTGCTGGAGCAAAAAGTGCGAGAAGTGATTCCGGGAAAGACGGCTGGGATATTGGCTATCACCATGCGTTGAACTCGAATGTTAACTTCTTCGTGCGTTATGGCATGAGTGAGACAGGAGTCCTCTACAACGACGACCGCACTGCTCGTGTTGTTGGCGCAGATAGCGACACAGATGCTACTGATAGTTCAGCAAAAACCACTGATATGATGATTGGACTTCAGCTTAGTTACTAATCAGTAAGATGCATTAGTACTGAAGTGTTGTGAAAGAGGGGACGTTTCGTCCCCTCTTTTTTTTTGTGCCCGATTTATCGTGTTGCGATTACTCTGAGAGTTTTGAGTAGGGTCTTAAAATTTTTCAAGTTGTCGTTCGAATTGTTTGAGCTTCATTTGGTTTCGTTCGACTTGGTCCCGCACTTGCTGCACCACCTTGGCGGGTGCTTTTTGCACAAACGTCTCGTTCTCGAGTTTTTGTTGATCTCGTTCGAGTTCGCCGGTCAGTCGTTCTATCTCACCCAGTATTTTTTTGCGTTCTTGCTCTGGGTCAATCTCCAAATGCACCATTAAGGCGTAGCCGTCGATATTGGCCATGGGGCTGTCTTGCTCGGGCAGATGATCTCCAGTTAACCGTACCTCACGAGACTTTGTGAGCACTTGAATGACGGCTTGCCACTTGTGAAGGAACTCGCCCTCACCTGCAATCGAGAGCGGCAAACGTTCCGACGGACCGATGCCCAGTTCGGCTTTGAGTGCGCGACAGGAGGTGACGATGTTTTTGAGTGTCTCAAGTTCTTGATCAGCTTGGGTATCAATCGATTTGTGTGCTTTCGGGTAAGCGCTCACCATCACGCTCTTCCCAGGCAGTCCTGCCACAGGGGCGACTTTTTGCCACAGCTCCTCGGTGATGAACGGAATAATGGGGTGCGCCATCCGGAGTGATTTTTCAAGGGTTCGGATGAGCGTTCTGCGTGTTGCCCTTTGTTGTGCCGCGTCCCCCATTTTCATTTGTATTTTCGCGATTTCCAGATACCAGTCGCAGAATTCGTCCCATACGAATTGATAAATAGCACTGGCCGCCATATCGAAGCGATAGTCTTCAAAGCCTTTATTGACTTTAATGAGTGTTCGTTCAAATTCGTTTGATATCCAGCGGTCTGCCGCTGAGAAATTGAGGTACTCCCCCGACTCACACGCCTCAGGCCCGTGTGGGTCTAATCCGCAGTCTTCCCCCTCCATATTCATGAGTACGAATCGGGACGCATTCCAAAGTTTATTACAAAAATTACGATAGCCTTCGCAACGATTCAGATCAAAATTTAGGGTTCTTGCGAACGTTGCCAGCGATGCAAATGTGAATCGTAGCGAATCGGCTCCAAACGATGGGATTCCTTTTGGAAAGTTCTTGCGTAGGTACCTTTCAATTTTTTCTTGGTGCTCTGCGAGCAGGAGGCTCTGTGTTGATTTGTGAACAAGTGACTCTATGTCGATGCCATCTAATAGGTCTAACGGGTCGATGGTGTTGCCCTTGGACTTGGACATTTTTTGTCCGTCGGCATCGCGCACTAAGGCGTTGATGTATACGTCTTTGAATGGAACATGCCCGGTGAAGTGCAACGTCATCATGATCATTCGGGCGACCCAAAAGAAAATGATATCGAAGCCAGTCACCAACACATTTGAGGGTAGGTAACGAGCTAAATCTTCTGTTTGTTGTGGCCACCCCAGAGCGCTAAATGGCACGAGCGCTGAGGAAAACCACGTGTCGAGCACGTCTTCATCACGACGCAGTTCGCCACGGTAGCCCTTGTTTTTAGCTTGAGTGAGCGCTTCCGCCTCATTGCGTGCGACATAAGCGTTACCATCTGAGTCGTACCATGCCGGTATTTGATGTCCCCACCACAGTTGTCGCGAGATACACCAATCCTGAATATTCTCTAACCAATGATTGTAGGTAGACGTCCAGTGGTCAGGGTGGAATCGAATGTCTCCATCATGAACGGCTTTGAGTGCTTGATCGGCTAAACCTTTAGTTTTGACGAACCATTGGTCGGTGAGCATCGGCTCGACGATTTCTCCCGTGCGGCCCGACTTCGGCACATTCAGTGTGTGGTTTTTTTCGCCAATGAGTTGCCCAGTGCCTCTGAGTTCTTGAAGAATTAATTGTCGCGCCTCTAGTCGATCTAGATTTTGGAACCTTGGTGGCACGTGTTCGTTCAGTGTTCCGTCTAGATTAAGGATATTGATTGGTGTGAAGTCATGCCGCTCGCCAACACTGAAGTCATTAAAGTCGTGAGCCGGGGTGATCTTCACGCAGCCCGTTCCAAAGTCGGCATCGACATAGTCATCAGCAATGATCGGAATGTGTCGACCGCAAAGTGGAACAATGACTTCTTGTCCAATCAACGCGGTATACCGATCGTCCGATGGGTTTACTGCAATGGCTACGTCCCCGAGCATAGTTTCTGGTCGAGTTGTCGCTACGACAATGCTAAATGTCCCATCTTGACTGGGATACTCGATCTCCCATATTTTGCCGTTTGTCTCAATATTGTCGACTTCCAGATCTGAGACAGCTGTTTGGAGTTTAGGGTCCCAATTGACGAGGCGATTCCCCTTATATATAAGTCCTTCTTCGTACAATCGAACGAATACCTCAATGACCGCTTCGGACATGTGTGTGTCCATGGTGAAGTAGCCTGACTTCAGTCCATCTGAGTCGGCATATTCCCAGTTTGCCGATGAGCCCAGTCGACGCATTTGATTGGTGATGGTCGAGCCAGATTGTTGTTTCCATCGCCAGACTTCTTCCAGAAATGCTTCTCGTCCGAGTTCGGCACGCTTTTGACCCGTGAGTGCGAGTTGTCGCTCAACAACGAGTTGGGTGGCGATCCCCGCATGATCTGTGCCGACGACCCAGTTTGTTTTTTTACCGTGCATACGGTGGTAACGAATAAGACTATCCATCAGTGTTTGTTGAAACGCATGACCCATGTGCAGGGTTCCTGTGACGTTCGGAGGAGGAAGTTGTATGCAGTAGGCGGGTGCGTCAGTGTTACTACCCAAGAACGAATCATCTTTGAAGAATCCATGTTGTTCCCACGTTTTGTACCAATAGTCTTCGATCGACTTTGGATCAAAAGTTTTCGCGAGCTCGGTCGGGGTCACTGCGGAATTAGATTTGGTCGACATGGTTAAAGCTTTTTTTACGTTTTAAGTTGCTAAATTTAAGGATCCATCGTAACACTAATTTTAGGATGATCCATTCGCTCTAAAGAGGCGTCGCGCGTACTAAAAAAGCAGATTGAAAAGCCTTCTTGTTTGATTCCAGTATTTTGTTTTTGGTGGCCTGAAAGTTAGATTTTTTTGATATCAAACTACATTTTATGTACTTTTATATCGTATCCGCGATCTCGGTACCATTTGAAGCGACCCCGTGCACTCTCGATAGAGGGTGTCTGTTTGGTGACAATTTCCACTAAGCGCTTAAAGGAGCTGAACTGACTGGGTGTGTTCGCAGTCAGATTGATCAAAATATCCAAGTGCGAGCTGGCGTTGTCATGTCGTAACTCGAGTGATGTGAACTCGTTGGTCACGGCATCATCACCTTGCGTATGCGGAATAAATTGAGTGGGCTGATTCGACCAAAGATACTCAGAGACCATTTTAGAGTGGGCTGCATCTCGGGTAGCAATACACGCTTTTCGTTGCACCTTCAGTGTCCTTTCGGCGAGCCGTGTGACAAATGATAATTCCTCAGTCACTTCTGTATAAAAGATGATCTCAGTCATAGGCGTGCACGTTTGAATCGACTCATTGTGATGACGCACGGTTCAAAAGAAACTCACACAGTAGCGGCACAGGCCTACCCGTTGCGCCTTTCTCTTTGCCCGATACCCAGGCGGTTCCGGCAATGTCAAGGTGAGCCCATGGGTAGCTGGTTGCAAATTGCGCCAGGAAACATGCTGCCGTAATGCTCCCCGCCTCTCTGCCACCAATATTCGCTAAATCTGCAAAATTACTACTCAGCAACTTGGTGTAGTCATCCCATATTGGCATGCGCCATACGCGATCCCAAGAGGTAGTGCCTGCCTGACTGATTTCGTTGGCCAGCTCATCGTTGTTGCTGAAGAGCCCCGACGCGACTTTACCGAGCGAGATGATGCACGCTCCCGTTAAGGTCGCCACGTCAATGGCAGCCGCTGGGCGCAGTTTTTCTGCATAGGTTAACGCATCACACAACACAAGCCGACCTTCAGCATCAGTGTTGAGTATCTCTATTGTTTTTCCAGACATGGTAGTGACCACATCTCCAGGGCGTGTAGCGGTGCCACTTGGCATATTCTCTGCCGCAGCGATGAGCCCAACAACGTTAATGGGTAATTTCATTTCTGAAACAGCAAGAAGCGTTCCGATGACACTCGCAGCGCCACACATGTCGTATTTCATTTCATCCATCTCACTTGATGGTTTGAGCGATATGCCTCCGGTATCGAAGGTGATGCCCTTACCTACCAGCACGATGGGAGCGTCTTTTTTCTTGCCACCCGAGTAGGCGGCATGGATCAGCTTTGCCGGCTCTTTGCTGCCTTGAGATACGGATAAGAGAGCGCCCATGCCGAGCTTTTTCATGTCAGTTTCAGACAAGCATTTGACCGAAAATTTATTTAGTTTACCCAATTTGATAGTGGTTTCAGCAAGAAATGTAGGGGTGCATACATTGGCTGGTAGATTGCCAAGGTCCTTTGCTAAGTTCATCCCTCTTCCTATGGCGCTACCTTGCGCGAGGTACATCCGGTCAGCCGAGTGACTGCCTTCAACGGATATAGAGACTTGAGCAGGCGAGCCTGCCGGTAATGTACCATCGAGAACTGTTTTTCTGAGTTGATATTTGTAGTCAACGCTTGTTCCAATGGAAGCTGTTTGACGAATCATCCATGCCCTACTCACGCCACGCGCTTTGAGTTCAGGCAGATACAGGGTGATCTCCCTTTCTCCTGTTGACCGTATTTTCACAAACATATTTTGAATGGTTCGTATGAACTCTACTTTGCATTCGTTACTTCCGAGTCCAATGACTAATATTGTTTTGGATTTAGTCCCTGGCAGATTGGTGAGCTCTAAGCTTTCACCTACCTTTCCTGAGAACCTCCTGGCTTTAAGGTTTTGCAGTAACGTCCCACGGCTCGCTGTGTTGATGGTTTTCGCTGCTCGCGTAAGTGATTGGTTCTCGAACACCCCAATGACGATATAGGAGCCGATTGTTTCCGGAGATTTAGAGGTTATGCTAAAGTTCATCGATTAATTCCTTCTTTTGTAAGATAAGAGCTACCAGTCTCGCCGCATGAGTGCTCTGCTAGGGTGATCTAACCTTGATATGTCAATTTTTTATAGGAGTATTGTAAAAGAATATTTGGTCACATGGGCCGTCATTTTCGTTGGGCTATTGTTGATTGTATTTGCTACCCAATTGGTCCGATACCTTGGATACGCGGCGGACGGTTCTATCCCCTCTAGGTCGGTGTTGTTGTTACTATCTCTTGGCAGTATTAAAAATCTACCCATTTTGTGCTCGTTGAGTATTGTTTTGTCGGTCACGTTAAGTTTGAGTAGATGGTACCGTGATTCAGAGATGGTGATCTGGGTGTCATCCGGCAAATCCATCGCATCTTGGGTACTGCCGACTTTGGTATTTGTCACGCCTATTGCCATTCTCATTGCGGCATTAAGTTTATACATCGCGCCATGGGCCAAACAACGCTTGGATGCAGAGAGGAGAGCGCTCGAAGTGAACGACGATATATCGACGCTTTCGTCAGGCGTGTTTCATGAGTTGAACAGGGGTTCGACCGTCTTTTTCGCTGATGGCCTTGATTCGAGCGGTCAGACGTTGAGTGATATTTTTATTTTTGATCGGAATAGTGATGAGGTGTCAGTGACCACTGCAAGTCGTGGCTGGCAAGAGGAATCTAAAAAAGGTGGCAATTACTTATTGGTTCAGGATGGCTACCAATATACCGAGTTCAATAAATCTCAGGAATTTCAAGTTACTCAATTTGCAAAGTATGGCTTGAGAATGGATAAGGTGCCTTCGAAAGAAACCTATGTTCAATTGAGTGGAAGATCAACGATGTCCTTAATCGAAGAGGCTTCACCGCATAGTTACTCCGAGCTGACAGCGCGCATCAGCTTGCCCTTTAGCGCGATATTGTTGGCACTCATTAGTATCCCCATTTCGTTCGTGAATAATCGAGGCGGTCGTTCATACAGTGTGGCTGTTGGTGTTTTATTATTCCTTTTTTATAAAAACGTACTGGGTATTGTGCAAACTCAGGTGTATCAATCAAGCTGGTCTGTGTGGATGGGAGTCATCCTGCCACACTTGGTTGTCTTGACCGTTTTTATCCTGCTGCTTGCCATTCGCACTCGCGCATGGAGAACGTTCTTTGTACCGATGAGGGCTGCGTGAGGACGCTTCGAAAATACGTCATTGCGGAGACGCTTATTGGTATTGCGTCAGTTTTGGGCTTGTTTGTAGCGCTATTTTTCATATTCGATCTCCTTCAGGCTATTTCCGATAGGGATCAATTATCTGTAGGGCTTGGAATGATGGCATTTCAATCGGTATTAGAAATTCCATCCTGGGTTTATGAGTTAGCGCCACTTTCCGCGCTCACGGGGTCGCTTATTGTGCTGGCTCGATTTTCTGCCAACTCGGAATATGTAGTGATGCGTAGCTCGGGGATGTCGCTGAAAAGTTTGGCGTTAATCCTTTCGGTTGTTGCATTGATCGCGTCCTTTATAACGCTTATGGTTGGTGAGTTTATGGTCCCCTCGGCAAAAAAAATGCTCCAGACGGTTAATGTGCAGTCTGGATCAGACCATCGCGTGATCGCACAGACCTTTCGTTCCGGACATTGGATTAAAGATCGAGACCGCATTATTAATATTGCGAGGTTGACTAAAGATTTTGAGTTGTACGGCATTTTGATTTTTGAATTGAATGCTTCGGACCGCGCAGTTAAGCGTATCATAGAAGCCTCGAGTGGGGCGATAAACGAAGAAACGTGGGATCTTCGCGATGTTCGTGTGACGGATGTCTATAGGGATCGACTGGTTCGGTCAGAGCACTCAGCCATGAATTTAAACACACTCATTAACTCTCAAACTCTTAATTCTCTGTTGGCTGGAGAGAGCAACCTGACGTACCTTGAGTTAGTGAGTTACATTAGGTATTTAGAGAAAAATGGTGAGGAGGTCTATCGCTATAAATCCGTTCAGTGGTCTAAGATTAGCCATTTAGTTACCGTTTTTTTGTTAGTTTTGATTGTTCCAACGTTTATCGGTTTTGAGGGCCGCGGGAGAAACTCAGGGTTTTGGATTTTTATAGGGACAGCCTCTGGTATTGGCCTTTATTTTATGAATCAATTACTGAAATCAATGGGTACAATTGGGCGTTGGCATCCGGCAACGTACACCTTTGTCCCCATTGTCGTGATATTGATTATAGCTTACTGGCTCGTCGCAAATCGCGAGAGACAATAACCTTCCTTAACTGAGACAGTACTTTTCTTTGTCTGTCACTACAATTAGGGTGCCAAGTATTTTGTCTTGGGGTAATTGAGCGTCTTTGGCGACCAACAGCAGAGCTGGGCCGATGAGGGATACATTAAATATAATGGATAAAACCATTCTTTTGGCAGCGCTTGCTACAGTAATTGTTGCCCCTGTTCCGCTCATGAGTTTGAGTCCCCAGGATTTTTGGGCAAGGCTTTGCCCTGATGTGGTCCAGCACAGCATGTAATATGCCGAGACGCCCAAAAGTATGGCTGTCCCTATGATGGCTCTTAGCAGGATTAAGTGTATTGATCCAAGGATCGCAGTTGTGATAAATCCGATTGTGAATGTTAGGGCTACGGAGGTGATGCACTCATACCCCAGTGATCCCAGTTGCCTTCCCCTAGAGGGAGTTTGAATTCGATTGTCTTGAGTTTTTGGTGATCTGAACATTTGTTTGAGTATTAGGGCGCTTATATGACGTTCTATTCTATTTCACTGATTGTATCGCGCCAGCGCGCGACGTAAAAATAAATAATCGGGTAGAATAAGTTCTTGAATGATTCAAACTGATTTCACCAATCATTTCCTTATCGCCATGCCAAGCATGGTAGACCCTTATTTCTCCTCTTCAATTGTTTATATATGTCAGCATGATGATCATGGGGCGTTCGGGTTAATTGTAAATAAGCCTATAGATACGGATGTCGGTGGTTTGTTTGCGAAGCTTGGTATCAGCATGAAATATCATACCCTTGGAAACCAAGGTGTGCTTTTTGGTGGCCCCGTCGATTCGGATCGTGGCTTCGTAGTTCATCATTATTCTCGTGATTGGCGCTCGACCTTAAGGGTGACTGAGCATCTTGCCGTGACGACCTCGGTGGATATTTTAGAAGATCTAGGTGCGGGAGAGTGGGGGCGTGATAGTGATGTGCTCATATCTCTGGGTTGCTGCGGCTGGTCCCCAGGGCAATTGGAGGGTGAGATAAAGATGAATGACTGGTTGATGGTTCCCGCTGATCCGACCTTAATGTTTCAAGTGCCCGTTGAGAAAAGGTATGAGCGTGCGCTCTTGCTGCTTGGGGTTAGCGCTGATCAGATTTGCATGATTTCTGGGAATGTTTAAGGTGCCGTATTTTAACGTTCCATCACTCAACCCCTTGTCTGAATATGAGTAATATGTTTTTAGCGTTTGATTATGGCCAACGACGCGTTGGTGTTGCGGTGGGAGATGCTTCTATTGGTATTGCTCATCCGGTTAAGACCATTACTTATAAAACGTCGCGAATATTGATGAGCGAAATCGAATGTATTGTGAATGAATGGGAGCCAGCAGCGCTGGTTGTGGGGATGCCTCGGCATGAACAGGATAAACCTCATCCTTTAGAGAAGAGAGTCAATCGCTTTTGTAAGACACTCGAATCTCGATTCAAGCTTGTGGTGCATGTGATTGACGAAAGTTACACTTCCTTTGAGGCGGATCAGTTCCTTGTCACCAACAAGTTTGGTTGGGAGAAAAGAAAGAAGGTGATTGATATGGTCGCGGCCCAATTGATTCTCGAGGATTTTTTCTATACTTTCTTAAACGAGGCTAAGATTCTTGCTTGATGCAAAAACCCTCTCTGACTCGCTTTTTCGGCAAGTAAGGTCGGCGCTCGACGAGCATAAGATTTTTAATCAGAATATATGCTAGAGGTTTGGTGGTGCTTGATTATCTTATCAAGTGGTTAGATATTGATGTGGTAGCCGCTTCCGTGGGTATTATTTTCTATCGGGATAATTTTGAGATTAGAGGTTTAGCAAAAAGCAAACAAAGCACATCGATTGATGTGGATATAAATGGACGGCGCTTAATTATGGTGGATGATGTTGTGCATTCAGGCAGGACCGCTCGGACCGCCTTCAATGAGCTCTTGATTTTGGCTGGCTGCAGACGGTGCGATTGGCTGTTTTGGTTGATTAAGGAAGGTGCGAATTGGCCATCGAGCTCCAATTAATTAGGGAGGTTGTGGAGATTCCGAAAGAACAACAAATTGAAGTCCGATTGGATGAAAGTGGGGGAGGCTTATAATTGATGTTGATTAACCGTATTGGATCTGCTTCGTGAACGATAGTATACAAATGAATGCTAACGGAACGCTTCGGCATCTACTGTCGCTGGAAAATTTACCTCGAGAAGTCATCACTGAGGTTCTTGACCGCGCAGAATCTTTTCTCTCCGTTGGGAATCGTAAGGCAAAGAAAGTACCTATATTGCTTGGAAGGTCCGTATTCAATCTATTTTTTGAAAATAGTACGCGGACTCGTACTACTTTTGAAATAGCGGCCAAAAGACTTTCGGCAGACGTTGTTAATTTAGATATCGCAACATCGTCGCAAAGTAAGGGCGAGAGTCTGCGTGATTTAATTGATAACTTGGTCGCCATGCAGGCTGATATGTTTGTGGTCCGTCATTCTCAAAGTGACGCGGTACATATGATTGCGGAGCGTGTGCCTGAGGGAGTGCACGTCATCAATGCAGGGGCTGGGAGCCATTCACACCCCACACAAGGACTGCTCGATGCATTTACGATTAGACATTTTAAAAATAATTTTAGCAATTTAAAGGTTGTGATTATTGGAGATGTTCTTCACTCTCGTGTCGCTCGGTCGCAAATTCATGTGCTTAAAGCACTTGGTGTCCGAGAGGTTCGGGTTGCTGGTCCCAAGACGTTAGTGCCGGAGACTATGGCAACAATGGGGGTAACGGTTTATAACGACGTCGAGTTGGCTCTAGATGGAGTAGATGTGGTCACGGTATTGCGGCTTCAAAACGAGCGTATGGTGACTTCAATGGTTCCTAGTACTCAAGATTTTTACCAAAATTACGGTTTGACTAAAAGGCGTTTGGCTCTGGCTGATCCAGAAGCTATTGTGATGCACCCGGGCCCCATTAATCGTGGCGTGGAGATCGCATCAGAAGTTGCTGATGGGGTGCAGTCCGTCATTCTTCATCAGGTCACCTTCGGCATCGCAGTTCGGATGGCTGTGATGTCTTTGTTGGTTGATTAGCGATTAAAAGGCTTTATTAAAAGTGGTCGGTATTTCGATCTATTGTGGCAATCGGCGAAAGTGGTAATGTGTCTATTACTGATGACAACATCATAACTATTCACAATTCGGCGTAGTTTAGTGGCGTCAAAATAATCGAGTGTTGGTTACGCTTACACGTATCGTGGCGGGAAACTAATTTACGTTTTAGGTAACTAACACACTTCTTTTTAGACTTATCTAAATTATTAAATAGGTGGGATCGCTATGATTCAAAACAATCCGCTCTGCGATTTTAGAGGCTTACCCAGATTCTCAGAATTTCAGGTGGAGAACATTAAGCCCGCTATCGATTATCTACTGAATCAGGCAGAAAAAGTTATTGAAGAGGTTTCTATGCGGCAGGAGAGCACTTGGGAAAATGCAGTAGATCCTGTCATGATGAACATGGACCGGCTTAGAAGAGCTTGGGGTCAGGTTGGACATCTGAATTCGGTTGTTAGTTCTGCTCCATTGAGGTCTGTGTTTAATGAACTGTTACCTAAAGTTACTGAGTTTTATTCTCGATTGTCTCAAAATAAAAAAATATACCAATGTTTTAAGGATGTTTATGCTGCTGGGCAGAATCAATTCCTGAGCCAGGAGCGGAAAAGGTACCTGCAGAATGAGCTCAGAGATTATCGATTGAGTGGTGTCGATCTGCTTGAGCATGAACAAAATCGATATCAAGAGTTATCGAAAAAACTTGCATTGTTATCAGCGAAATTCAGCGATAATGTTCTGGATGCTACCGATGACTATGTTCTCAATGTTGAAGAATATAAAAGATTAGAAGGGCTGCCAGACGCAATACTTTTTGAGGCTAAGGCGAGAGCCACTTCTTTAGATCAACCGGGGTGGTCATTTACGCTAAAGGCGCCTTGCTGGATCCCGTTCATGGAGAGCTGTACTGACCGCAATCTTCGGGAGCAGATGTACCATGCATACGTGACCAGAGCGTCAGAATATGGTAAGAAAGCGTTTGATAATTCAAGAATAATCGTCGACATTCTGAGTGCCCGTCACGAAAAAGCCAAGCTGCTAGGGCTTGATAGTTTTGCTCACTTATCATTTGCGACCAAAATGGCGGCTGAGCCACAACGCGCATTAGATTTAATGGCGGAATTGTCTGATATGGCCCGTGATCGTGCTGTGTCCGAATTCGAAATGCTCAGTGATTATGCGTTGTCCCGCTTAGGTATGCGTGACTTAATGCCATGGGATATAAGTTTTGTTGCACAAAAAATAAAAGAAGAGCGGTATTCATTTAAAGATGAAGATTTAAGGCAGTACTTCCCTTTGAGAAAGGTCATGTTGGGCTTGTTTGACTTATTAGGTAGCCTATACGGTATTTCTGTGTTGGTTGAGAAAAAAAAAGCATGGGACCCAAACGTTCAATTGTTTGCTGTTAACGATCAAGCTGGAAATTTAATTGGATATTTCTACATGGATCTATTTGCCAGAGATGGCAAGCGACCAGGTGCGTGGATGGACGACGCAATCGGACGATGGAAGACGGAACGCCATACGCAACTGCCAGTAGCCTATCTCGTGTGTAATTTCCCATCACCCGGTCCTGCGGCATTGGATGTTTATTTAAGTCATGGGGAAGTTGAAACTTTATTCCATGAGTGTGGACATGTCATGCACCACCTGCTGACTAAAGTTGATGAAGTAGGCATTTCGGGTATTAATGGAGTGGAGTGGGATGCGGTCGAGTTACCCAGCCAATTTATGGAAAATTTTTGTTGGCACTGGAGCATTATTAAAAAGATCTCGATTGATGCTTCAGGGCAAGGGCATATGCCAGAGAGTCTTTTTAAGAAGATGGTTGAAGCGAAAAATTTTATGAGTGGAATACAAACGCTGCGTCAGGTTGAGTTTGCGGTGTTTGACCTGCGGATTCATCTGGGTGCGCCACCAGAAAGTCCGGAAGCAGTGATGGGCCTGCTTGAGGATATTCGTAAAGATCTTTCAGTGATCCCCGTTCCTGCATACAACCGATTTCCACATAGCTTCTCTCATATATTCGCCGGAGGCTACGCTGCTGGTTATTACAGTTATAAGTGGGCTGAGGTTCTCTCTGCGGATGCGTTTAGTCTGTTTCAGGAGAAATCGATGTCTTTCTCTGATATTGGCGCGAGATTCTTGAACGAAGTGATTTCTCAGGGTGGGCTTAGATCTTCTTTAGAAAACTTTATAAAGTTTCGAGGTAGAGAGCCAACGATTGACGCGCTACTTCAGCACACTGGTTTGTCGGAGGGTGGACACGCCCCCGTATATTAGGTGTGATTCTAAATTATCCATGTTGATGAATAGAAGGTTTGAGTTATGGGTTTAGTAACGTGGAATGTGAATTCTTTAAAAGTAAGACTGCCTCATCTTCAAACCTTATTGCAAAAACATGCTCCTAGTGTTGTGTGCCTGCAGGAAACGAAGACGGAGGATCAAAAGTTTCCCAAAGAGGATATTGAACAACTTGGTTATTCAGTTATTTATCATGGGCAGAAGACCTATAACGGAGTGGCGATACTCTCCCTTAAAAAAATGTCTGATATGCGTATTGGCATCCCTGGCTTTCACGATGATCAAGCTCGGGTCATAGCGGCAACAAGTGCTGATGGAGTCCGAGTGATTAATGTTTACGTACCTAACGGAGAATCCATCGAATCCGCAAAGTTTCAATATAAACTCAATTGGCTGCGTGCATTCGTTGACCAAGTGCGACGAGAGGTAGAGTTATATTCCTCAATTGCAATTTTAGGAGATTTTAATATTGCGCCTAAAGAGAATGATGTTTATGACGCAGAGGCTTTTCGTGAGAGGGTGTTGTGCACGACGCAGGAGCGAGATTTATTCCAAGAGCTTTTAAGTCTAGGTTTTAACGATGGCCTCGATGGGTTTTTGGACGGGAAAGAGAGATTCACGTGGTGGGATTATCGAATGAATGCGTTTAAGCGGAAGCTTGGCTTGAGGATTGATCACATATTAATGTCGGAAAATACGCGGCAGAAATGTGTTTCAGTTGAGGTACTTAAGTCATTCAGAAAATTAGAGCGACCATCTGACCATGCGCCGGTTATCGCCAATTTCAACTAATGGTTCAAGTGTATAACGATAGATGTTGTACCCGATGAGTTAGGACTATTTTTTGTCGTATGAAAGATCAAGCTCTGATATTTTACGGGTGATTGTGTTTCGTCCAATACCCAGTAAATTAGCTGCCTCTATCTTGCGGCCAGAAGTAAATTTGAGCGATCTTGAGATCAGTGTTTTTTCAAAGGTTTGTGAAAGCGCCTCATAGACTCCGATTGAACCGTTACGCAAGAGATTATCGACTTCTCTTCCCAATAATTGATGCCATCCCTCTTTGATATCCTCTGTTTTGTCAATTTCTTGTGTGAAGTCTTTGGGAAGATCAATTACATCTACTGATGTGCCTGGTGCCATAATGCTTACCCAGTGGCAGAGATTCTCAAGCTGACGTACATTCCCATTCCAAGATTTAGTCTGCAAATAAGCCAATGCCTCTCCGGTAAATACCTTTCTTGCTACATTCAGTTTTAAGGCATTTCTTTCCAAGAAAAAATCTGCAAGTAAGGGGATATCTTCATATCTATCTCTTAGCGGAGGTACTTTTACCCTAATGACATTAAGTCGGTGATAAAGATCTTCTCGAAAAAGGCCTTCTGCCACTCTTTGTTCCAAGTTTTGGTGTGTCGCTGCGAGAACTCGGACATTAGCTTTTAGAGGTTCATGACCTCCGACGCGGTAGTAGTGTCCATCCGACAGAACCCTAAGTAGCCTGGTTTGTAGTTCTGCAGGCATATCGCCTATTTCATCGAGAAACAGCGTGCCTGCCGCTGCTTGTTCAAAACGTCCTTTTCGGGTTGTTTGTGCCCCGGTGAATGAGCCGCGTTCGTGTCCAAACAATTCAGATTCCAGTAGCTCTTTCGGTATGGATGCCGTGTTAATGGCGACAAAAGGTTTGTTGCTTCTTTTGCTGTGTTGATGCAGGGCTTGAGCAATTAACTCTTTCCCAGTGCCTGATTCTCCAGTAATGAGAACCGTTGCGTCTGTCTGCGACAATCGCCCGATTGTCCGATAGACGTCTTGCATAGATTTTGCTTGGCCCAGTAGGCCATTGGGGTTCGCCACATTTTCCGGAGCGGACGTCTGTTCATTGCTCCTCTTGAGAGCTCGTCTGATGAGTTCCACTGCCGCATCAATATCAAACGGTTTAGCAAGGTATTCGAATGCCCCTCTTTGAAAGGCTGCAACCGCACTATCTAGGTCTGAGTGTGCGGTCATAATGATGGTTGGTACATTCGGTAATTTTTTATTAATGTCATTCAAAAGATCTAAGCCGCTATTGCCACCCATCCGAATATCGCTGACGACTACCGAAGGTTTTTCTACACTTAGCGCGGTACTCGCTTCTTCAGCCGATGAAAATAAGCGAAAATCAATATCTTCTCTAACTAATGTTTTTTCGAAGACCCATCGAATAGATTCGTCGTCGTCTACAATCCAAACCTTAGCCATTCGTATGTTCTCCTACATTTTTGTTGGGTTTTATCGGGATATGAACCGTGAAGCATGTATCCCCGGGTTGTGATTTCACATCAATGGTCCCACTATGGTGACTGATAAAAGTTTGTGACAATGACAAACCTAAGCCGCTACCGTCGTTTCTTCCGGAAATAAGTGGGAAAAATATTTTGTCTATTAACGATTGAGGTATTCCAGGACCATTGTCAGAAATTTCTATCAACAGTCCTAATTTAAAAAATTGATTCGCTAACGTTACGCGCCGGGAAACCCTTGTTTTAATCTTAATGAGACCTTGACCACGCAGCGCTTGCGCCGCATTGCGCGCAATGTTTAAAAGCGATTGTGTGATCTGTTGGTAATCGCCAAATAGACTGGGTAGGCTCAGGTCATAGTCCCGCTCTATCCGGAGTCCCGAAGAGTATTCGGCAAGGATTACGGAGCGCACTCGTTCGAGTACCTCATGAACATTAAACTCCGTCATTTGAGGCATTTTGTGTGGCGTTAGTAATCGGTCGAGTAAGTTTTTTAGCCGATCAGCCTCTTTTATGATCACAGAAGTATATTCGTGAAGGTCTTCTCGATCTAATTCGCGATCGAGAAGTTGCGCTGCCCCCCGAATGGCACCGAGCGGGTTTTTGATTTCGTGAGCTAAGTTTCTTATTAACTCTCTGCTGCGGTTTGTTTCTAAAATGATGCGTTGTTCGCGAGCAATTTTGATCTGCCGCGATGGACAGAAAAATTCGATTAGAAAGTCATGTTCGTTGAAATCTTCTAAAGGAGTTACAGTAAAAGATAGCTCAATCTTTTTTTCGTCGTGAATTTGAAATGTAATCTCATGTTGAATGTAACTGCAGCGAAATTTTCGTGTATGTTCAATGCCAATCAGTAATGCGCTTGGATTTAAAAAAATCTTTTTTAGTGGCGATCGCTCAGCGCTCTTCCTGCTCACGTCGAGGAGATGCTCCGCCGCAGGATTTATATAGCTGATGGAATTGTGTTTGTCTATGAGTACCACTGCCGCAGAGAGGAGTTCCAGCCCAGGAAAAGGAGAAAATTCGTTAACCGCGTTCATCTTGAGCGCGAATACTATAGGGTGATGACATTTCTCTTTTATATTTCATGTTTTACGCGCAGGAGAAAAAACACTGCGACAGTCTTAAGTCGCAGCATTTTAATTATTAAGCTTAGGAGCTGTAATACATGTCGAATTCAACAGGATGTGGTGTCATATTTAATCGATTGACCTCTCCCATCTTGAGCTCAATGTAGGCATCAATCATGTCGTTAGACATTACGCTACCCTTGGTAAGGAACGCTCGATCATCACTCAGCGCTTTGAGCGCTTGCTCAAGTGAGCCGCAAACTGTTGGGATTTTGGATAGCTCTTCTCGGGTCATGGTGTAGAGATCTTGATCCACTGGGTCACCTGGGTGTATTTTATTTTCGATACCATCTAGGCCCGCCATCAGTAACGCGGTAAACGCTAAGTATGGGTTTGCCATAGCATCTGGAAAGCGTACTTCAATCCTGCGTCCTTTGTCATTGGCGACATGAGGGATGCGGATGGCGGCGGATCGGTTGCGCGCCGAGTAGGCTAGATTCACTGGCGCCTCAAAACCAGGCACTAATCGCTTGTAAGAGTTCGTACTCGGATTTGTAATAGCATTCAAGGCCTGAGCGTGTTTGATGATGCCGCCGATGTAATATAGGGCGGTTTCTGAAAGCCCCGCATATTTACCACCTGCAAACAAATTTTTTCCGTCTTTCCACACGGATTGGTGTACATGCATTCCACTGCCGTTGTCACCCACTACAGGTTTCGGCATAAAGGTTGCTGTCTTTCCATAAGAGTGAGCTGTGTTCCAGATGGTGTATTTTAGGATTTGGGTCCAGTCGGCTCGTTTCACAAGCGTATTGAATTTGGTTCCAATTTCGCATTGACCAGCAGCGGCGACTTCGTGGTGGTGCACTTCGACTTCCACGCCTTGGGCTTCAAGCGCGAGACATATGGCATTCCTCAAGTCCTGTAATGAATCGACTGGCGCTACAGGAAAGTAACCCCCTTTTGTTTTAGATCGATGCCCGAGGTTTCCACCTTCCATTTCCAGCCCAGAGGACCACGGTGCCTCTTCAGAATTAATTTTTACAAAGCTTCCGCCCGCACTGATATCCCAGGTGATACTGTCAAATATAAAAAACTCTGGCTCAGGTCCGAAATAGGCGGTGTCACCAATGCCGCTGGACTGAAGATAGGCTTCCGCTCTTTTTGCAATTGACCTGGGGTCGCGATCGTATCCCTTTCTATCTGACGGCTCGATAACATCACAACTGATGTTTAAAACAGGCTCATCTGTAAAGGGATCAATGCGTGCCGAATCCGGATCCGGCAGCAGCAACATATCGGAAGCTTGAATGCCTTTCCAGCCTGAAATGGATGAGCCATCAAAGGCGTGTCCATCTACAAATTGACCCTTGCCGAACTGGCTAGTGGGTACTGACACGTGTTGTTCTTTGCCGTGAGTATCCGTAAAACGAAGATCAACGAATTTGACATCATTGTCAGCGATTATCTTCAGTACATCAGAGGGTGATGCCATTTTATTCTCCTAAAGCTTAAAATTATTGAAATATTTGAGCAAGACTGAGTGTATTACTTCACCCCTATTTGATGCATAAACTATGCCAGGCTATACTAACCATAGTTTCTAGGGCAATATATCCTGTCGGATCTTTCAAGGACGATATTTTCGCACTATTTTAGTGCGAAAAAACGTTTCACGCACTTAAATAGCGCTACTTAGCGTGGTGCGGGTATGGAATTGTATGAAAATGGACCTTAATGCAGTGATCGATGCTATCAAAATGCGGGGAATGAGCTCGAGTTTGGGCTATTTTGGTGCATCAACACCACTGGAAACTCAATTTATTCTTGAAAATGAATCGTCCGCATACGTTGTGGATGTTCGAACCAGAGCGGAATGGGCGTACGTCGGTGTTGTTCCTGATTCGATTCAGATTGAGTGGCAGTCTTTTCCAGCTGGCGAAATAAATGAAGCCTTTTTAACCCAACTCCAGAAAACTGTTCCGACCGATGCCTATGTTATGTTTCTGTGTCGCAGTGGTGCTAGATCGCATGCCGCAGCATCTTTGGCGGCTAGTGTGGGCTACACAAAGGCCATAAATATTCTTGACGGATTTGAGGGGGATAAAGACTCTTCTGGACACCGTGGAACCGTTGCTGGTTGGAAGTTTTGCGGCCTACCCTGGCTTCAAGGTTAATGCATCCCTAAGGAAAGGCGTCTACTTTAGACTGATGGCCATGTTATGAGCCCCGACTTCCAGGTGAGAAGAATGATTACGCCAAAAATTATTCTGTAGTACCCAAAGGGCGCGAAACTGTGTTTTGACACGAAGTTAATGAGGATTTTGATTGTCAGTAGTGCTGTGATGAAGGCTACGCAAAATCCCATGGAGAGTGCTGGTAGCGCGGAGGCTGTTAACAGTTCTGGGTGTTGCGTTAGATCAAAAATTGTAGCTGCGAACATCGTTGGAATCGCCAGCAGGAAAGAAAATAATGTAGCGGTTTTTCTGGACAACCCGATGGTCAGTCCACCAATAATCGTCGCTCCCGATCGAGAGACTCCAGGAAAGATCGCCAGTGCCTGAAAAAAGCCAATTTTTATTGCCTGGGTGACAGTTATATCGTCTACCGCAACTTCAATAGGTGTTTTATTTTTATGTTCTACCCAAATGATAATAACACCACCCAAAATTAGTGCACAGGACACAGAGATTGGCGAGAACAAATAGGTTTTAATTAGATCGTGAAACATCAGTCCAATGCAAGCTGTGGGCATAAATGCTGCAGCGATTTTGGCGACGAAACTATCCCATTTTTTGTGGGGCAACTCTCTCGCGGCATTGCCGATTGTTAATCGTTGATGCCAACAAACGGCGAGAATGGCGCCTAATTGTATGACTACAAGAAAGGCTTTTACTTCAGCGCCGTTGAAAGAAAGAAGACTCGATGCAATGATTAAATGTCCCGTGCTGGATATGGGTAGGAACTCAGTTAACCCCTCCAGTATTCCGATCAAGATAATGTTGAGTGTATTTTCCATGTACAGCTTGGTTCAAAGTATTTGAATCGAGTGGCGCCAATGTAATTATCCAGTAGGCAGTTTTTGAGGCGGTATTTCTCCTCAGATTAAGCTTTTTTATAAAGCTCACTTCCTGACTCGATAAATTCCTTTGATTTTTGCTTCATCCCCTCAGCTACTTGTTGATTGGCATAGTCCCTTACATCCTGAGAGATTTTCATCGAGCAAAAATGAGGACCGCACATCGAGCAGAAGTGGGCTAGCTTCGCCCCTTCCTGGGGAAGCGTCTGATCGTGGAAGTCTTTAGCTTTCTCGGGATCCAGTCCTAGATTGAATTGGTCCTCCCATCGAAACTCGAATCGCGCTTTTGACAAGGCGTTGTCTCGCATCTGGGCTCCTGGATGTCCTTTCGCGAGGTCTGCGGCATGAGCCGCAAGTTTATAAGCCATGATGCCTTCTTTGACATCGTTTTTATCAGGAAGACCAAGGTGTTCCTTTGGCGTAACATAACAAAGCATGGCAGTTCCATACCAGCCTATCATGGCAGCGCCTATCGCTGATGTGATGTGGTCATGACCCGGTGCAATGTCTGTCGTCAACGGTCCTAGTGTATAAAATGGTGCTTCGCCACAATGTTTGAGTTGAAGATCCATATTCTCTTTAATCATGTGCATCGGAACGTGCCCAGGACCCTCGATCATAACTTGGCAGTCATGCTTCCAAGCGATTTGCGTGAGTTCGCCTAAAGTTTTGAGTTCAGCGAACTGAGCCTCATCATTCGCGTCATAAATTGATCCCGGACGTAACCCATCCCCAAGACTAAATGCCACATCGTAAGCTTTCATGATCCCGCAGATGTCTTCAAAATGTTCATACAAGAAGCTCTCTTGATGATGTGCTAAGCACCATTTAGCCATAATTGAGCCACCGCGCGATACGATGCCCGTCATCCTGTTTGCCGTCATTGGAATAAATGGAAGGCGTACCCCTGCATGGATGGTGAAGTAATCAACACCTTGTTCGGCTTGTTCGATTAAAGTGTCTTTAAAAATCTCCCAGGAAAGTTCCTCTGCTTTACCATCAACTTTTTCTAGGGCTTGATAAATAGGCACTGTACCGATGGGTACGGGTGAATTTCGTACTATCCACTCTCGTGTTTCATGAATATGTTTTCCTGTTGAAAGATCCATAACTGTGTCGCCACCCCAACGGGTAGACCAAGTCATTTTTTCAACCTCTTCTTGTATCCCGGAGGAAACTGCAGAATTACCAATATTGGCATTTATTTTTACAAGGAAATTGCGACCGATGATCATTGGTTCTGTCTCGGGGTGGTTGATGTTGGCAGGAATGATGGCCCTCCCGACAGCGACCTCTTGCCTGACGAATTCTGGCGTTATGCTCGATTGAATGTTGGCTCCGAAGGATTCCCCGGGATGTTGCTTTTCAATGAGCGCGCGGTGTGACTCCGACAGTCGGGATAAATATTTTTCTTTTTGCAGGTTCTCTCGTATAGCCACGAACTCCATTTCAGGCGTGATGATGCCTCGGCGAGCATAGTGCATTTGGGTAACATTTTTGCCTGCCTGAGCTCGGCGTGGTTGTCTATGTAATTTAAATCGAAGTGCGGCTAGTTTCGGGTCATTGAGTCTTAGTATGCCGTATTCGGAAGTGGGGCCATTGAGTGTTTCGGTATCCTCTCTTGATTCGATCCAGCGCTTGCGTAACTCGGGCAAGCCTTCCTGAATGTTAATTTTTACTTCAGGGTCGGTATAAGGGCCCGACGTATCGTAAATAAAGATAGGGGGGTTTTCTTCATTACCCTTGACTCCGGCCGTGGATGACTGTCTCACTTCTCGCATTGGCACGTGAATGTCGTCGGTCGATCCGGCCACATACACTTTCCTAGAATTAGGAAAGGAAGACGTCGAGGCTTGGTCAATTTGGGCCTCTGAGTTGAGAAAATTAGGGTTAGCGTTCATTCAAAACTCCTTAAGCCGGAAAGGCAATTGCAAAAAAATAACGTATGCTGATAGGACAGTATAGTGCAGACTTGTGAGTATGAGTTGGACTTGTAATTTGACCGATTATTAAGAGGTGAGATATTACTCAAAAGTCCAATTATTTATCGAGAGTCGTATTTTACCTTTGGCATGCGTTTGTTTGACATTTTTATAAACTTTGACCGAGCCATGGACATCAAAAAACAAAAAGCTCAACTAAGAAAAAAAATTCTGTCTGAGCGTAATCTCTTGCCGGAAGCTCATCGTACGGAATCCTCTAGGAATATCTCTGAAATCATTCTAGAGTTGAGTTCTTTTAAGCAGTCCGAGGTTGTGGCGGTTTACATGTCATTTGGGAGTGAGTTTGAAACAGGCATTATTCTTGCTGAGGGGCTGCGTTTGGGGAAAACTATTGTTCTTCCTAAAATTGAATCGACAAGTCATGTTATTTCATTCTACAGTTGGAGTGGAAAAGCGGAGGAGCTTCTGGTAGGCCGTTGGGGTATTCGTGAACCTGACCCGGCGCGAAGCGAGTGTTTGGATATGCAGCACATTGATTTTTTACTTGTTCCGGGTGTTGCCTTTTCCCAAAAAGGGCAAAGGCTAGGATATGGCGGAGGGTATTACGACTCGGTAATGTCTAAGTTACCGGAGTCCTCAACGTTAGTAGCTGCAGCTTTTTCGCTTCAAATTGTCCCTGAAATTCCCATTGAAGAGCACGATGCAAGTGTGCAGTCAGTGATATCAGGGTGAGGGGGTTTAATTATTTAGTGCGCCAGGTTTTTCTTTGCGATTCTAAATAATTTATCGTTTTTTGCAGTGCTCCGACATTTTCGTCGACAAACTGTATGGCTACTTCTCTTCTTATGCGGGTACTATCCGAATCTGAGAGTATGTCGTTGACTGACGACATGGCCGCGTTGATGTTTTGCGTAGCGCAAATGACGCCTGCCGTTATTCCTTTTGCTACGATATCGCTGAAGTTGAAGGTATGGGGTCCCATAATGACATATTTTCCAATCGACAAGGCTTCGAGAGGGTTTTGTCCACCTAATGAAACGAAGCTACCTCCCATAATGACTACATCAGAGCAAGCATAATAACTGTACATTTCTCCCATTGAATCACCCAGAACGATGCGGCAATCCGCCGGGACAGGCTCTTCCAGGCTACGTTTGACTGCCTTGAGACCTCGACTCTGAATGAGCTCCATCACTAAGGGGAATCGTCGGGCGTGTCTAGGAACTAAAACCAATAAGCAGTCTGCCGGGCATTGAGCTATAAAACTATCGATGATCAGTGTCTCTTCTGCGTCTCGGGTGCTCGCTGCAACCACGATGTGTCTTTTCTCTCCGAATAACTCGCGAAAACGCTGACCCAGTTTGATTTGTTCAGAAGTGGCTCTCCTGTCGAATTTGAGGTTACCTGTGACGAGTATCTCTTTTCCGCCAATGCGGCTTAGTCGTGATGCATCACTTTCCGTTTGCGCCAAAATACCCGTCACGCACTCAATCGTCTGTCGGCTGAGGGTCTTGAATTTTAGATAACCCCGCATGGATTTTTCGGATAATCGTGCATTCAACATAAAAATGGGTATGCCGTGTTTCGAACATTCTTTGTAGAGCGTTGGCCATATCTCAGTTTCCATGACCAAAAGAAATATCGGTTTGATGCGTCGAATAAAGGTCGAAATAAAAGGATTGATATCAAAGGGTAAGTAAGAAACGCTTACTCTAGTAGAGCTAAATTTCTTAGCCGTTTCGCGTCCGCTTGGTGTAGTGCATGTGATGAGTACGTTATATTCGTTATATTTGCTCTCAAGGTGTTCGACGAGTTGCTGGCATGAGAGTACTTCGCCGACTGATACTGCGTGTAGCCAAATCACGGGTTTATCTTGTTTTAATTTTAGCAGGCCAAAACGTTCAGATAAATTTTTACGGTAACTGGCCTCCATACGACTCCGAAGAAAGACTCGTAGAATAGCGATTGGTAGACTTGCCCAACCTAATATTTGGTAGAGAAAATACATCAATTCAGAGCGCCATCACGGATAATCGTCGTTATGGCTGTTAGTGCTGATTTGACTTCGTCCGCATCGGGGAAGCAGTTCTTTGAGCCACATCTTTCCATGATCCCGTTTCCTTTAGGTCCTGTTTTTAACGGGTCAGATGCGCCATGGATAGAAACCAAAGGAACTTCAAGTGCTGCGGCGAGATGCAATAACCCGGTATCGAGCCCAACGACTAAGCGAGATTGATTCAGTAGGGTGGCAACGTCACCCAAGTGCATTTTAGGCATTATTTCACCACCAGCCGATGATGCAATCTGCTCACAAATAGCGCGGCCTGTCTGATCCCCCCATGTATATTGACATTCAAATCCAATAGCACTCAGGTAGCGACAGATTTCGACCCACCGATTCGTAGGCCATAGTTTCTTGGTTTGAGCTGATGAGCATAGGATGAGGACCTTATTGCTTTGCATAGATGGTGTATTGCTTTTGATCAAGCCATAGTTCAGTTTGTCTGGGACTTGATAACTCAACGCTGAGGCGGCTAACCTGCGACACCGGTCCAGCATGTGTTGGTCGCAGTCAATATTTATTCCAATTTTATAGCTCATTCCTGCCAATCTTTCTCTGGCGTAGCCTGCTCCAAATCCGCAACTCGGTCCCCCGGCGAGTTTTGCGAGTACAGCGCTTTTAATTAACCCTTGAGAATCAATAACTAAATCGTACCGGTGCTTCTTGATTTCGTGAATGCAGCTTCTGAATTCTTGCCAGGTTGTTCTGGAAAAAAAAGCCTGTTTCCATCGACGTAAAGAAACAGGAATAATGCGTTCAACCGATTGATGCAAATTAACCAGCGGAACGTAAGCTTCCTCAACAAGCCAATCTATTTTGCATTTTGGAAATTCGATGGAGATATCGGAGACCATTGGGAAGTTATGGATAACATCACCCAATGAGGAAGTTTTAATGATAAGGACTCGCGTTGGTGCGTTCACGGCTGATCGTTTGAGCTGTCTTGTTAGAAATTTATAAATCATTTTACTCCGAGGACAGTCAATTGCTTAAAATAAAGCCTCATTCAGAAAGATTTGGTTTTCATAAGTGTATAAAGATATCACTTACCGTTGAGACTAAAGTATGGGAAAAAGAGGAGAAAGCCGCTTGAAAATTTTAGTCATCTGTCCCAGAAGAGTAGGGGATGTTTTTTTAGCGACATCCGTTGTTCATGCATTGAGAACTCTTTACCCTAACGATCAACTAGATATGTTGGTGTTTCGTGGTACCGAGGCCGGGGTTTTATCCAACCCAGAAATTGATAATATGATTTTAGTACCAGTACGAAGCAGTTTTAGCACGCATCTCCGATTGATATTGAAACACTATCGTCGTTACGACATCGCTATTTCTTTATTGCCGAGTGATAGGCCGGTTTTGTATGCGTGGTTGATGGGAAAAAAACGGTATGGCACATTAACTACGACTAATAAATATTTTTGGAAGAAGTGGGCTCTACATAAATGGGTCGAATTTGATGGTACGGGACGGCATACATTAGCAATGTATCACGACATTGTGGCTGATTTAGTGGATAGTTCCAAAAGAGCGCCTCAGATCTCTAAACGACTGACCGAAGGAGAGATTCAAGTTGCCCTATTTAATCAGTGGCTGTATAAAAATTGTTATGTCGTGATGCATTTGACACCTAAGTTCAAATATAAGGAATGGCCGCTTTCAAAGTGGCAATCCTTAATTCAAGCATGTCTTGAGCGTGAACTAGGGGTTGTCCTTGCCGGGACATTTGATGAGCCAGATCTTGACGATTTAAAGCGGATATATGCTGACCAACCGAGGGTGCTCAATCTTTTAAATCAAACATCAATTGATGAATTGATAAAAATAATCTGTTCTGCGGATTGTTATGTTGGAACCGATACGGCGGTCACTCATATGGCTGCGGCAACTGGCACGCCAACGATCGCTATTTTTGGCCCCTCTAGTCCATTGGTTTGGGGCCCATGGCCTAAGGACTATTCTGGTGGCCTTAGTGCTTGGTCTCAGGTCGGCTCACAGACGGCTGGAAATGTAACGTTGATCCAAGGGCTGGGATCTTGTGTGCCGTGCCGTCAAGAGGGTTGTTCTCGGCATGTTGAGAGCGTCAGTGATTGCCTCGTGGGATTAGAGTCGGCTAGAGTGTTGCAAGCTCTACTCAATTATCTCGAGCGATAGTCGCGTTAGCTTGCTCGTCAGCATGGTAGGAGGACCGAACTAATGGCCCGGATGCAACATGTTTAAACCCAATTGAGAGTCCTAATTGTTCGAATCGGCGAAATTGGTCAGGGTGAACATAACGTTCTACGGGTAGATGCCCTTTAGTCGGTTGTAAATACTGTCCAATCGTCATCATATCTACCTCGTGTTTTTTTAAATCGCGCATGACCTCGACGATTTCAGCATCGGTTTCGCCGAGCCCAACCATAACGCCAGATTTAGTGACTACGCTGGGGTTTGTTTTTTTAAATCGCTGTAGCAAATCAAGAGAGTGCTGGTAGTCGGCTCCGGGCCGTGCTTGTTTATACAGTCGAGGAACGGTCTCTAGATTATGGTTCATAACATCTGGTAGTTGGGTACTTAACAAACGAATCGCAGTATCAAGCCGACCTCTGAAGTCAGGGGTAAGTATTTCAACTTTGATATTTGGCGAGACCGAGCGAATAGCTTTGATACAGGCGGAGAAATGTGCTGCGCCGCCATCCCTTAGGTCATCGCGATCCACGCTTGTGATCACCACGTACTTGAGACCCATATCTTTAATGGTACTAGCAAGCCTCCCTGGTTCGGCTTCATCAACGCCATTGGGCCGACCATGTGCAACATCGCAAAATGGACACCTTCGTGTACATAGGTCTCCCAAAATCATGAACGTAGCCGTTCCTTTAGAAAAACATTCTCCGATGTTTGGACAGGTCGCTTCCTCACAAACGGTGTATAAGGAGCTTTTGCGAAGTTTATTTTTGACGTCTTGAAATTTGATGCTCGTCTGAAGCTTGACACGTATCCAATCGGGTTTCCTGAGAGGATCAGTCAGTTGTATTTTGATCGGATTTTTTGCGGTTTTCTGTGACCCTGTTTCTCTGATTTTTTTGGTATTCATATTGGTATTAAATTTTATCTTCAAAGGATACGAGAAATTGATCAACCCACCGCTGACTGATGTCATCAATGGACAGATTAACATCTAAATCTTTGAGTTGCGTGACACTTAGATTGGCATATCCGCACGGATTAATCTGCTCAAATGGACTAAGGTCCATATCAACATTTAAGGCGACACCGTGATATGAGTATCCGTTTCTAATTTTAAGCCCCAAGGATGCTATTTTTTTACCTTGAACGTAAATCCCAGGTCGCGCTTCGTCTCCATTACCCTTAATGCCAAGCGATGATAGTAAATTAATAACGGTTTGCTCCAATAATCTAACGGCTCCTTTAACGGATAGTTTCAGTCTTTTAAGGTCAAGCAATGTATATATGATGATTTGGCCGGGTCCGTGGTAGGTTATTTGACCTCCGCGATCAGATTGAATCAGCGGTATTTTCTGCTCAACATGAGGAAGATTTTCTATTTTTGTTTTTAATCCTAATGTGTACACCGGAGGATGTTCGACGACCCACAATTCATCCTCTTCTTTTTCAGAGCGTTTAAGTGTGAACTCTCTCATCCTCTGGAGTGATTCCTCATAATCTATTAAACCAAGCATTTTAACAATCACAATTCCAACCTTACAAAATAGGACTGATTGAGAGAATAACTAAATAACGATCGAAACGGATGGGCTGGCCTTAAGTTCGGCATAGATAGTTTCTAGGTGTTCCCGTGATTCAGCGAGGAAGGTGCATGTCAGGCTGATGTAAGTTTTGTTGCTGCTCATGCTGGTGGTTACCTCGTGGCCATCGACATCGGGTGCATGTTTTCTCAGAATTTCTAGCACATCTTCCTTAAAGTTAATCGTTGAATGTCCTATAACTTTAATCGGGAACGAGAGTGGATATTCGATACCCTCGGTTTTTTCAGTTTGGTGAGTGCCCATGATAGATATTTTACTTTTTTCTTATTTGACTATTAATTGTTTAAGAATCCTATCAGTTGAAGTACGAAAGATTTTAATTCTCTCCAGCCTCTAATTAAAATTCCTGCTCGTGGTACTTCTTTTAGAGTAATGAGATCTGACGTTAAGATTGTCTTGTCTTCTAGGCGTACGGTAAGTTTGGCAACAATATGCCCATATTTAACTGGTGCGATGAGAGGTTGCATGCTTTCAATGTGTACTTTGAGATCTTCCTTCGTCCCTCTTGGGATCGTAACGGAAATGTTTTTCGAGGACCCAATATCGATAACCTCATCTTTACCTTGCGAAACTGTGATTTGACCAAGATATGTGTTCGACTTGAATAGCAGGATCGTTTCGAATTCCTCAAAAGCTTGATTTATCAGCTTTTGAGCCTCTAGAGGAAAAGTGCGTTTAGGCGTTACGCCACCTAGCACCAACAGTATTCGACGCCCATTTCGATCGCTAGAAATAGATCCAAGAAGCCCGATGGTGGGTATGTTTCCTAGTATGAGTCCGTCATTGTGTTTATCCCTACCCAGTAAACTATTGGGGCTGTGTTGGGTAATGCTTTGCCATTCGTGTTTTTGTAATTTAAAGTAGGGGTAATATTGCGGAAAGTCTGTAATGATAGCGACTGATAGTCGATATAAATCGGACGCAGTGGTGCGACTTTGCTTCGCCTTTTGTCCAAAAGCACCGACGAAGCGTGAAGAGCTTAAACCAATTGACTTTGCCTTTTTGTTCATCGTTGCTACAAATGTAGACTCGGCCCCTGAAACTTCCTCAATAAGTGCCATTAATGCGTCGTTAGCGCCATAGATTATTATGGCCTTGACGAGGTCCTCGATTTTGACGCGATCTCCTTCGGATAGGAACATGCGAGGCCCGGGTACGTTAGAAATAATCTCGGATACTTTTATTTTATCGTTTAAACGAATGTCTCCAGACTCGAGGGCGGAGAAAATAACATATAACGTCATCAGTTTCGTCAAGGGCCCGGCAGCAATAGTTCGAGATGCGTTTTTCTTACTGATGATGCTTCCGCTCGATAGGTCGCCTAAGACATAAACTTGACCCCTAGAGCTGACGGTCTTATCCGGTTTGGCGAACGCACTAATAGAAGTGAGTAAGAACAGCAGCAATAAGAAAAAACGTCTACTATTCATTCGTGAAGAAGAAAAATGTATTTTAAGAGAGTCGTATTTTAAACGGATAAGTAGCGCAATAGTAGGTACTGGCTCGAAATACAATAAGTCGGTTAAAATTAGAACGCCACGATAAGGCATTTAAACAGGGATTCTACTAATGTCGCTAAATACTGGGGAGGCTCACAAAAAAGCTCAAATATTGGCAGAGGCTCTGCCATACATAAAGCGCTTCCATAGAAAGACCATTGTCATCAAGTACGGCGGTAACGCGATGGTCGATCAAAAGTTAAAACGATCTTTCGCACGCGACGTAGTGTTGTTGAAGCTTGTTGGCATGCATCCGGTAATTGTCCATGGTGGTGGCCCACAGATTAATGACATGTTGGCTCGTCTCGGCAAAAAGGGGACATTTATTCAAGGTATGAGGGTTACGGATAAAGAGACTATGGATATAGTTGAGATGGTCCTTGGCGCTCACGTCAATAAAGATATTGTTAGTCTGATTAATAATGCGGGTGGTTTAGCCGTAGGTTTGACGGGTCGGGATGGGGGTCTTATTCGAGCCAGGAAACTTCAGATGATTGCGGATGGTGAGCCGTTAGATTTAGGGCAAGTCGGCGAGGTGGAATCTGTAGACCCACGAGTCATTTCGACATTGGAAATGGAGGGGTTTATCCCCGTCGTGGCGCCGATCGGTTACGGTGAGGATGGTCAAGCGTATAACATCAATGCTGATTTTGTAGCGGGGAAGCTAGCGTCAGTACTTAAAGCAGAAAAGTTAATATTGATGACGAACACGGCTGGTATCCTTGATAAGAATGAACAATTATTGACGGGTCTTACCCCTGGCGACATCGATCGTCTTATTGAAGATGGAACGGTTTTCGGAGGTATGTTACCTAAGATTTCATCTGCGCTTGATGCGGCAAGGAGCGGCGTGAATAGTGTTCATATTATTGATGGTCGTGTGGAAAATGCGGTGTTACTGGAAGTGCTGACCGACCAAGGCGTTGGTACTCTGATTCGCAGCCGCTAGTGTGAAATTTCTCACTGAGGCATGCTGCAAAATACAACAATCCGAGGTTAAACCGTCAGCTTGGATTTTTGATCTTGATAACACATTGTTCGCATCTGGAAGGGAAATCTTTCCACTCATCAACGAGAAAATGACCCAATACATCGAGCGTCATTTATGTGTTGAGAGGAATGAGGCAAATCGCTTACGCAAGCTTTACTGGGATAAATATGGAGCAACCCTGTTGGGTTTAGTGCGGCATCATGCCGTTGACGCAGAGGATTTCCTTAAAAAAACTCATGATATCGGAGAATTGCATAGCCTTGCCTCGCGTTCCTCCAGGTTAATACGATTGTTTAGGCAAATATCGGGTAAGAAAATCGTATTCTCTAACTCTCCAACCGCATATCTTGAAAAAATGTTGAGGTTGTTAGGGATTCGTCGCTTCCTAGCTGGGGTCTTTTCAATAGAGTCTACGAATATGAATCCCAAACCCTCTATGATTGGGTTTCGTAAAGTACTGAAAACACACAGACTTGAAGCTTCAAGGTGTGTGATGGTTGAGGATTCTTTAATCAATCTATTTTCAGCGAAACGACTGGGGATGAAGACAGTTTGGGTAACGCGCGAGTTAAATCAACCTAACTGGGTAGACGCTAAGGTAAGGCGGCTGTATTAGGATTCACGGACACTAAAGCGCGAGAAAAGTTTGGAAGCATTGTCCAGGATGTGTATGTTAATGTGTAGCTGATAATTAGTACCTACTAAACTTAGTCAATAAATCATTTTTCTTGCCGATGCCCAGAGTTGCCAATCGAAAACTTCAGATTCTCCAGCAATTAGCACAGATGTTGGAGGACCCCAATTGTAAAAAGATAACCACGGCTTTGTTAGCATCGCGGCTCGAGGTATCTGAGGCGGCCCTGTACCGACATTTTGCTAGTAAGGCTCAGATGTATGAAGGATTGATTGAGTTTATCGAGCAAACTATTTTTGGGTTGGTCAATAAAATTTCTGAAACTGAGGAAAGTGGGTTAAATCAAGTGTCCTCGATGGTTAGTGTGCTATTGAGTTTTGCGAAGAAAAACCCCGGCATGACTCGTGTCTTAATTGGGGACGCTTTGGTCTATGAAAATGACAGGTTACAGGATCGCATTAATCGTTTGCACGATCGATTAGAGTCCTCGATTAAGCAGTCACTGCGATTCGCAATCAATCAAGGGGATCTGAACTCTGCGCTAGAAATTGAACCAAAGGGTAACCAAATTATGGCGTACGTGGTTGGTCGATGGTATCAATTTGCAAAAAGCCGTTATACCAAAGATCCAATGACATACAGCGACGTTCAGATAAGGATGCTGTTGGGGGACGTTTGACGCCCTTATTTTTAATTACCTTCTATTCAAGGGCGAGTTTTATACGCCACAAATGGAGCAGCGCGGATCCTTGCTTAACTTGATGGAGCGCCATTCCATCTCTAGGGCGTCAAACAGCATCAGTTTTCCCGTAGCCGGCCGACCAATGTTTGCTAATAACTTGAGTGCTTCGGACGCCTGCGCTGTTCCAATGATCCCTACTAGAGGTGCGAAAACGCCCATTACAGCACATCGCGTTTCTTCGAATTCATTTTCTTCGGGGAATAGACACTGGTAACACGGGCTTTCAAGATTTCGCGGATCAAAAACGGCAAGTTGTCCGTCAAATTTAATTGCGGCACCTGAAACCAAAGGCTTCTTTAACTTAACAGAAGCTTTATTCACTGCGTGTCGCGTCTCAAAATTGTCAGAGCAATCTAAAACAATCGATGCTTCAGATACTAGCTGCTCCAACATAGTCCCTGAAGCGCGAAGCGTTATTGCATTGATGTTGATGTTTGGATTGATGGCCTTCATGGAGCGAGCGGCAGAATCCACTTTGCGCATGCCAATAGAGGCGGTGGTATGAATGATCTGACGCTGAAGGTTCGTTAGGTCCACCGTGTCCTCATCGCAAATCGTAATTGAGCCAACTCCACTGGAAGCAAGAAATAAGGCTGCAGGTGAGCCTAATCCACCTGCGCCAATAATTAAGATCCTGCCTCGTTGGATTAAATCTTGACCCTCGACGCCAATTTCTGGCAGAAGGATATGCCGACTATATCTTAGAAGTTGGTCATCGTTCATATTGGTTTTGTCGACATCGCCCACCAAAGACTCTATCCCGCGTGATAAGCTGCAATGGATAAGGCTTACTCAGCATTTCCTCATGAGTGTTTAGCGGGGCGACAAAATTTGCAATCCCTTCAGTAAGTTGAGAGCTTGCATCAGTTGATAGTCAGCCATCTCTTCTGCTTTTGCATCATTCTCTAAGACTTTTTGTACCGCTCCATCATCGCCTTGTGGATTGTCCAAGCGATTTTTGAGGTCCGCTTCTTTCGTTGGCAGAGACGGGTCTTTATTGCTTTTGAGCGTAGCATCTTCTAACACAATATCGGGTGTGATTCCTTTTGCTTGTATTGATTGGCCACTGGGTGTGAAGTAGCGCGCCGTCGTTAGTTTGATGGCAGTGCCGTTCCCTAATGGCAGGATGGTTTGTACCGATCCTTTACCGAAAGTTTGGGTGCCCATGATTACGGCACGTTTATGATCTTGCAAAGCGCCGGCGACAATCTCAGAAGCCGATGCTGATCCACCGTTCACAAGCACAACCATGGGAACTGTTTTTGCAGCTTCTGGAACGTTTGTTAAATAATCACCTTTAGGTCCTCTCGCATAGAATTCTGGCCGAGCATACATGCGCATGCTGGCATCATTGGTTCGTCCCTCCGTGTACACGACAAGTTTATCTTTAGAAAGAAACGCAGCAGACACGCCAATGGAGGAGGTCAGCAACCCTCCAGGGTCATCCCGCAGGTCTAAGATTATCCCTTTCATTGGTCTCTCGTTTTGGGAGAAGAGCTTTTCAATCGCTTGTCCGAGTTTTTCTCCAGTATGTTCTTGAAACTGGGTCACCCTGAAATAGGCATAATCTTTTTCGAGCATGCGATATTTGACACTTTGGATTTGAATGATATCGCGCGTGACCGTGATTGTTTTAGGTTGAGGCTCCCCTTTTCGAATAATCAAAAGAATAACGTTTGTACCTGGTTTGCCACGCATTAACTTAACGGCATCGTTAAGTGTCATACCCTTCACATTTGTATCGTCGAGTTTGATAATGAGATCTCCCGACTTAAGCCCAGCCTTCCAGGCAGGTGTGTCTTCTATCGGAGCGATAACCTTAACGTAGCCATCTTCCATGCCGACTTCGATACCAAGACCTCCAAATTCACCCTGAGTGCCCACTTGCATTTCCGTGAAGGCTTCTTCATTCAAATAAGCCGAATGTGGATCGAGGCCAGACAGCATGCCATTGATGGCGTGTTCTATTAGCTCTTTATCATTAATTGCTTCAACGTAATCATTTTTGACGCGACCGTAAACTTCGGTGAACGATCTTAATTCATCGATAGGTAGGGTTGCAGCGCTTCTATCAGCTATCGCAGAGAACTGGAGGCTAATTAGAAGCCCGCCTACAAGCCCGAGTGATAATAAGCCTAATTTACTTAGTTTACTTGTCATAAAGAATCCCTTAAATTGCTGACCGAGTTTTCGGCGCGGCGGACATTTCCATAATGTCCTCTATTTAGTTAGTAATAGTAACCCATTCCATTGGGTCTAGAGGTTTACTGTTGTGTCGTACCTCAAAATACACCCCAGGTGCTGTGTGACCCCCACTATTACCAACAGTTCCCAATTGGTCCCCAGCTGCGAGTTGATCACCCTCTCTAACCCAGATGGATTCGTTATTGCCATAAAGGCTGTAGTAGCCTTTACCATGGTCAACGATGATTAAATTTCCAAACCCTCTTAGCCAGTCGGAATAAACTACAGAGCCTCCGGCTATTAACTTAACACTATTGCCTGGGCTGGACGATATAAATATGCCTTCCCAAGGAAGTTCGCTCCCCACTCTTCTTTGCCCAAATTTTGCAGTAACTGTACCTAGGGCAGGAAGCCTAAGTTTCCCTTTCAGCGCTTGAAATGGTTTCCCGATAAGGCTTCTGTCCGGTAAGCTATTGTTTTTTATGCGCTCTTTTTTACTTTTTTCAAGTTCTGCAAATAATTGCATGAGTCGTTTATTTTCCTCCTTAATTTTTTGCTCGCTACGTTTTACCCGTGTTTTTGAACCATCTATTTCAAACGATTTTTTTTGTTTTTTACGTTCCGCCGCACTTTTTTGTTTACTCGTGTCCTTTTTTATTTTTTTTAATTCTCTTCTTATGCTCTGCTTCATATCTTGAAGTTGATCAATTTCAGTAATTTTCGCATTAAAATTTTTGATGATTTCAGATCGTTGCAGGCCGATCTTTTTGAGATAGAAAGTAGATGCTTTGCTATCAGCTGAGGAGCTACTTGTGAGCGTAGCTTCAGGCGAGTACCCTAAAATATAGGTGCGTTTTATTAGCCGAGATAAACGAATCTTTTCATCAGTGATGCTAGATTGAAGCTTGTCTTCTTTTTTTTCCAGCGCCTTCAGATCGCCAAGCAGCACTTTTTCTTTTTTTGATAATTGATTTAAGTTTCTATCTAAATTGTCGATTTCTTTTTTTGTTTTGCTGAGTTCTTGTTTTGCTTTTTTTTGTTTATCTTCCTCTTCTTTTATTTTTTTCTGCTCCTTCAGTATTTTCTGATCTGTATTTTTAATTTTCTCTTGAATGTTGTCCGCAGCAATAGTCGTTACATGCACGCAGGCTAGCATGAAGCCTGCGAGCATTGTGAGGGAGCGAATACTATTCATTTTGATAGACTACCTTTTTGTTTGAGCCGCTACTGCAGCAGTGGCAGCTTTGACTTTAGATTCATCCCCAAGATAATATTTTCTCATGGGTTGTAACGTATCATTTAGTTCGTAAACAAGCGGGATGCCGGTAGGCACGTTTAGGTCAACGATATCAGTTTCGCTAATGTGGTCGAGGTGTTTAATTAATGCTCGGAGGGTATTTCCGTGAGCTACGATTAAAAGTTTTTTTTCATTTAAAATTAGGGGGGCGATGGTTTCTTCCCAAAGGGGTAGAAATCTTTTTACGGTATCTTGCAGACATTCGGTAACCGGGAGATCTTTGTCCGGAACTGAGCTATATCTTTTGTCTAATTTTGGGTCCATCGGAGAATTATTTTCAAGCGGTGGAGGCGGGGTGTTATAACTTCGACGCCAAAGCAAAACTTGGTCATCGCCAAATTTTTTAGCAGTTTCTGATTTGTTTAATCCCTGGAGCGCTCCGTAGTGCCGTTCGTTCAAACGCCAGGTGAGCGATTGAGGGACCCAAATCTGATCCAACTCCTCCAGTGTGAGCCACATTGTGCGGATCGCTCGTTTTAACATTGATCCAAATGCCCGGTCGAAATTGAACCCTTCCCTCTTCAGTAACGCCCCCGCTTCTTTGGCCTCTCGGACGCCCTTATCACTTAGGTCGACATCCACCCAACCTGTGAATCTGTTTTCTTGATTCCAAACGCTTTCTCCGTGTCGCAAGAGAACTAATTTTTTCATATGTACTTAACCTAAAAACTAAATAATCATTGGCATATTTTAATCGTTATGATGACGCGTTGAGCTTTCGAGGACAAATTTCAGTAAAATCCCCATTAGACATTAATTTACGACCTACATTTTCATAAAGAGACTGTGGTTTTATTTCGGCCAGTATCCGGCTTGAGACCATAAGATGAGAATGACTAAGGACTTATATAGCTTTCTGGAGATGTATGGTGTCAACAATGGATTTTATTTCATCAAATATCTGGCTTGTCATGGCTGTGCTTATCAGTGGTGGTTATCTGATTATTCCCAGACTTATGTTGGGTAACGCAACACCTATAACGCTAGAGGCTCAGGAGCTGGTACAGCTCATAAATCGTAAGCACGCCGCAGTAATTGATGTACGGGATGCGAAAGATTTTGAGGCGGGGAGTATCTTGGGGGCAAAAAATATGCCCTTTGGGTCTCTTAAGCAGCGTGCGCATGAACTGAAAAAACTTGAGAAACATCCAATTGCGTTGGTTTGTACTTCGGGCGCTAAATCTCGGGCTGCTCAAAAGTTACTATCCAAAGAAGGATTTGATAATTTATATGTATTATCTGGCGGCATGTCTGCATGGACTCAAGCCAGTTTACCTACTTCGCGAGAAGGAAAGTAATCTCCATTTATTAAGGGGGGAGACAATTGATGCAACAAACTGAAAGCGCGACCGTTGAGGTCACCATGTATTGCACCGATTGGTGTCCATACTGTGTACGTGCCGAGAAGTTATTGGCTTCAAAAGGCGCTACTATTAATAAGATAAATTTGGATGATCAGCCAGATCGTCGTGCGGAGATGGTAGAGCGAACAGGCAGACGAACTGTTCCGCAAATATATATTGGCGATCGATATGTTGGCGGTCATGATGACGTCGTCTCTCTCCTCAAGAAAGGAGATCTCGAGGCGCTTTTACGAGATGGTTTCTCATCAACAGTAGACAAGACTAATTTAAAAAATCATGAGTGAAAATGATAAGCCAGTATTCTCGATTGAGAAGTTGTACGTAAAAGATCTGTCCCTAGAGGTTCCTGGTGCGCCTGGCGTGTTTAAGGAAAAAAAAGGGGCACCGCAAATTGAAATTACGATGAACAACACAGCTCAGGCGTTAGAGGATGGTTTTTATGAGGTATTGGTGAAGGCGACGGTGACTGCAAAGATTGAGGATACAACACTCTTTTTGGTGGAGGCTAGTCAGGGCGGTGTATTTCAAATCCGTAATTTGACTGGTGATTCACTAGAAATGACGTTGGGTATTGCGGCGCCAAATATCATCTTTCCCTATTTGAGAGAGACAATATCTGAAGCGGTTTCTAAGGCGGGATTTCCGCCAGTTTTGTTGCAGCCGATGAATTTTGAAGCAGTTTATAGAGCGCGCAAGCAAGAGCAAGAGCAAGAGCAAGAGCAAGAGCAAGCTACCCCAGAGAGTAGTGAGGCAACTAAGCACTGATTCTTTCCTCGATTAATCGCTTCTATATCTGAGGGCCTAGTCGTTTGTGTGGGATTGTGAGATGAGATGAAGATTGCGGTTATTGGGGCAGGCGCTTGGGGAACGGCATTAGCCGTCTCCATCGGTAGATCATCTTTGGTGAGTCTTTATAGCGCTAACGCTGACTTAGTTGATAGCATGAATCAGTACAGAGAAAATCAACGATATCTTCCTAGAGTCTCGCTATCTCAACGCGTTCAAGTTACTAATGCCTTAGAGGCGGCCCTTGATGGCGCATCAGGGATTGTGATGGCGGTCCCAACTGTGGGGCTGCGTCAGTCTGTTATAGAATGTCATTCAATCGTTGGTGATGGAATTCCCTACCTAATTACTTGCAAAGGTTTTGAGGTGGATACCGGTTTGTTACCCTTTCAGGTGATCGAAGATGTCGCGCCCAAGGCCCGCTATGCAGTTCTTTCTGGGCCCAGTTTTGCGAGGGATGTGGGTGAGCAAAAGTCCACAGTTGTAAGTCTTGCGTCAGCGGATTCGTCTACGTCAGATGTATTTTCCAAGGTATTGCTTCAGGGTGGCATTCGAACTTACTTTAATCAGGATGTGATCGGGGTGTCAGTGGGCGGTGCTGTTAAAAATGTAATTGCGATTGCTGCGGGGATGGGGGATGCGTTAGGGATTGGCGCAAGTGCTCTAGCCGGACTTGTAACGCGAGGTTTGAGTGAGGTGTGTAGGCTCGGCATTGCTTTGGGAGCTAAGCCTGAAACATTTATGGGTTTATCTGGCATGGGTGATTTGGCGCTGACGTGTTTCAGTGACTTATCTCGTAACCGACGACTCGGTTATGCGTTGGGTTTAGGTAAATCTCTTCGAGAGGCTGAGAAGGCTTTGGGCCAAGTGGCGGAAGGTGTTCATGCGGCAAACGAAGTCATGTTGTTAGCTCGGCGTCTTAAGGTTGAAATGCCAATTACCGTATCCGTAACGCGGGTTTTATCTGGCGCAATTTCTCCGAGAGATGCAGCAAAGGAACTGTTTGCGCGTTCACCCAAGTCAGAGCTTTAACCCTAAAATCGGATTGACTATTTGTTACCGCTGAAATTCATTTGCCGCCATGCTTCAAATACGCCTATAGAAACAGTGTTCGATAGATTTAAACTTCTGCTTGCTGAGATCATGGGGATGCGTAGTCGGAGGTCGGTTGGGAATTCATCGAGAACGCTATCGGGAAGCCCGCGCGTCTCTGGCCCAAATAAGAGGCAATCTCCAGTTTGGAAGTCGAAGTGGTCATATCTGCTTGAGCCCTTTGTTGTGAAGGCGACTACTCGGCAATTTTGGTGCCTATTTCGCCACACTTCCCAGCTTGGGTATTTTTGGATTTGTGCAAATTCATGGTAATCAAGCCCAGCACGCATGAGCGCTTTGTCATCCCAATGAAACCCCAAAGGTTCAATGAGATCCAGGGTGCAACCAGTATTCGCACATAAGCGAATAATGTTGCCAGTATTCGGGGGAATTTCAGGTTGATATAAGATTACGCTAAACATTGAGTATACTTGCGCCTGTAAAAGTCACTTTCGTAAAAGAGTTTGTTTGTTGTGCAAGACATTGATCGTACTCAAGCTGAATATGCCACATTTTTGGGTAATACAGCAGATGCGGTGATGTAACTGCTATAAAAAGAATGCATAGGAGACGATGTGAACGTTGAGCTATTAGAAGTAACAAGCAGTAGTCCCTCGCCTTTTAAGGTTCAGCATGGTTGGACTAAGAAAGAAGTTAAAAACCTCTTTGAACAGCCGTTAATGGATCTATTGTTTGATGCGCAGAAAGTTCATCGGCAACATTTCAAGCCTAACGCGATACAACTGTCTACCTTGGTGTCGATTAAGACGGGTGGTTGTCCGGAAGACTGCGGATATTGTCCTCAGTCGATCCGGTTTAACACAGGCGTTGTAGACGATGAGTTGATGGCATTAGACGACGTGGTTAGAGCGGCCAGAGAAGCAAAAGCAAAAGGTGCAAGTCGTTTTTGTATGGGGGCTGCGTGGAGAGGGCCTAAGGATAAAGACCTATCTAAGGTCGCGGAGATGGTCGTGGCAGTGAAATCTCTTGGGCTAGAAACTTGTGCCACGCTGGGGCTGCTCAAGGACGGGCAAGCCGAGGTCCTTAAAAACGCAGGGTTGGATTATTACAATCACAATATCGATACGTCCGCTGAATACTATGGAGAGATTATTTCGACCCGTACGCAAGACGACCGACATGAAACGCTTCAGCGAGTTAGAGATGCCGGTGTGTCAGTTTGCTGTGGCGGCATTATTGGAATGGGGGAGTCCCGTGATGATCGTGCCAATATGATCGCCCAACTCGCGAATATGGACCCATATCCTCAAAGCGTTCCAATTAATAATTTGGTGAAAGTTCCCGGCACTCCAATGGTTGGTGTCCAGGGCATCGACCCGATCGAATTTGTTAGAACGATTGCTGCGGCTAGAATTTCAATGCCAAAGGCTATGGTTCGGCTGTCCGCCGGTAGGAATGACATGTCCGATGAGATGCAGGCGCTTTGTTTTCTCGCGGGCGCTAATTCGGTGTTTTATGGAGAGAAGTTGTTGACCACACCAAATGCGACAGCATGCGGCGATGATGAATTGTTTTCCCGGCTTGGACTGGTGCCAACCGATAACGTCTCCCGTTGAATGAAAGGGCGAGTCAGAGCCACGATCAATCACTGTTTTAGCCGTTCTGATCATCAGATCTTTCTCTACGATGAGGTCGCTAAACGACTTGATGCTCGGCTAGAGATTCTGCGTCTAGAGCCTAAGCTGATTCTGGTTTCTGGCTTTGGTGCTCACGGCCTAAAAAAGAGATTCCCGTCGAATCCCCAGCTCATAGGTTTTGATTTTGCTCACTCTCGTTTGGCAACGAGGCGTCTCAGTGTTGGTTTCAGGTTTCCCTGGATGGCTAGGCAGTTGCATGTTTGTGGGGATCTTAGTGCGCTGCCTTTTGCCTCAGCTTCAGCGGATATGGTGTACTCGAACCTGGATTTACCTTTCTTCTTCGAATGTGACGAGTTAACCCAGGCCTTGGCGGAGGTCCACCGTATTTTGAAGCCTGGAGGCTTATTCATATTCTCTTCATTAGGGCCTGATACTCTGAAAGAACTGAAGCGACCAGACCACAAACGGGGTTTTCGTTTGTGCGCGCATTTAGACATGCATGATTTAGGCGATCAATTGATGGCAGCATCCTTTTCAGATCCGGTTGTGGAGATGGAAGAGTTGACGCTCACGTATGCTGACGCGTTGTCCATGATGAGAGATATTCGTGCGCATGGGTCGGTTGCGCTTAAGACTTCCCCTAAAGCCGGTTTGTTAGGCGCGGATGCTATTCGGTATCTTGCCGAACAGTCGAGCGCGGCCGAGAGCGGTCGGCTAACTGCGACTTGTGAGTTGGTGTTAGGACACGCTTGGCGAGTTCCAACAAGAACCTCACATAAAGGGCAAAAAGTAATTGATATTAAGATGTCAACGTTTTGAACAGTTGTAGTCTTATGTAATTTAGTACTGTTTTTGACCTTTATTTTTGCGGTCTCGAAAAGTGATGTGCTACAGTCTCTTTGGGAATAAATTTAGCACACTTATTTTTTATGGAGGCGGTCTAGTAGTGAAAGATTCTAATGGATTGACAATACTCAGTAACGCAGAAATCTTGATGCGAAGGCCCGATGTTGCACGTTCTTCAGTCGCTACGGTATTTTTGCTACTTGGCGCTGTGACAGTTTCCATCGCAATTGGCTTTGCCACACAAGGTCTATGGTTGGTGCTGCCCTTTGCAAGTTTGGAGTGTGTCGCTCTTGGCGTTGCGTATTGGTGGTTGAAAAAACAAAGTGATGACTACGATTTGATACGGATTGACGGAGACCAAATTGTTTTCGAATCCAGCTTCTCAGGGATGTACCAAAAGAGTTCTTTCAATCGGTACTGGTTACACGTCTCCTTAGAGCAAACTTCATCTAACTATTTAAAAGTTTGTGTAGGGTCGCATGGAGAGCGCGTTGAAGTGGGTCGGCTTTTGTCTGCTGCCGGAAAGCGTGATTTAGCGAAGCAAATTCAAATGTTGATTTTGAGATAAGAATTTTTTTTTTTGAGTTAAAATTAGGGCCTTTATGAATGTCAAAAGTATGTTTGGGGGAATGATGAGAGGCTTATTTGGTCTGCGGGTACTCGGCATGTTACTGGCGTTGACACCTGGTTCGGTGTTTGCTGAGTGGAACCTAAACTTTACGCCTGCTAGCACTTTGTTGGGTAAAGAAATTCAAGCCGTCCATGGTTTAGTGATGTGGATCATCGTGGGTATTTCCATTTTTGTGTTTGGAGCCATGTTTTGGTCTATCTTGAAGCATCGGAAATCGGTAGGGCATAAGGCTTCAAATTTCCATGAAAACACGACTATCGAAATAATTTGGACTGTGATACCAGTCATTATCTTGATAGCTATGTCTTTTCCGGCAACCCGATTGCTTTTAGCGACTCGAGATTCTTCGGCCTCTGACATTACCATCAAGGCGACGGGATATCAGTGGCGCTGGGGTTATGAATATCTGGATGAAGGCGTCAAGTTTTACAGCACACTCGCAACACCACGGAGCCAAATTAATGGTGTTACTGAGAAGGGACGTACCTATTTGTTGGAAGTTGATAATCCAGTTGTTGTTCCAGTTGGCAAGAAGATTCGTATTTTAACAACGGCAAACGACGTTATTCACTCTTGGGCAGTTCCTGGCCTTGCGGTTAAGCAAGATGCGATTCCTGGTTTTATCCGCGATATTGCCTTCAAGGCAGAGACCGTAGGGATTTACCGAGGCCAGTGTAGCGAGCTGTGTGGCAAGGAACATGGCTTTATGCCCATTGTGGTGGAAGTTGTGACTGAGGAAGATTACCAGGCTTGGATCCAAACGAAATTGAATGTGGCTGGAGCGCCATCCTTTGATTCTGATAAGAGCTATTTGGTTGCTGAGTTGGTGGCTACGGGTGAACAGGTTTATAACGCGAATTGTGTTGCATGCCACCAGGTGGGTGGCGTAGGTATGGCGCCAACTTTCCCAGCAATTAAGGGTGGCAAGATTGCTACTGGGTCGCTTGAAGGGCACTTGGATATCATTTTAAATGGCAGTGCCAAGAATCCAATGATGGCAGCTTGGGGCCCTATCCTCTCTGATATGGATGTTGCGGCTGTTATTGCTTATCAAAGGAATGGGATTAACTCCACCGGAGACTTCTTGCAACCGGCTGACATTGCTGCAGCTCGATCTGAATAGCGTTTAGTTTTTAAAATTAATTGAATTGAGATTCGTCTAAGGAGAATCAAAATGGAAGCGGTACACGATCATAGTCACGACCATCACGTGCCAACAGGCATCATGAGATACGTCACCACAACGAATCATAAGGATATCGGTTCTATGTACTTGTGGTTCAGTTTTGCGATGTTCCTTGTGGGCGGTGCCATGGCACTTGTTATCAGGGCAGAATTATTTCAGCCTGGGCTCCAGGTCGTAGAACCTGAGTTTTTTAATCAAATGACGACGCTACACGGATTAATTATGGTGTTTGGCGCTATCATGCCGGCGTTCGTCGGTTTTGCGAACTGGCAAATTCCAATGATGATCGGTGCGCCTGATATGGCGTTCCCTCGAATGAATAACTGGAGTTTTTGGTTGTTGCCTCCAGCGGGTATTCTATTGATGGGTTCTTTACTGGCTCCTGGCGGTGCTGGGGGTGTGGGGTGGACGATGTACGCTCCACTGACAATTCAGCAAGGCATGGGCATGGATATGATGATATTTGCTATTCATATTCTTGGTATGTCTTCCATTATGGGTTCAATCAATATCATCACTACGATTCTCAATATGAGGGCACCAGGGATGACAATGATGAAGATGCCTTTATTTGTCTGGACGTGGTTGATCACAGCGTACCTTCTAGTCGCATCCATGCCTGTACTCGCAGGGGCGGTCACTATGACTTTGACGGATCGTCATTTTGGGACACACTTTTTCAATGCGGCAGGTGGCGGGGATCCTGTGATGTATCAGCATATATTTTGGTTCTTCGGCCACCCTGAGGTGTACATCATTGCAATTCCAGCCTTTGGTGTTATTTCTGAAGTGATACCTACCTTTTCGAGGAAGCCTTTATTTGGATATCCCTCTATGGTGTATGCGACCGCCTCTATTGCGATACTTTCGTTCTTGGTCTGGGCGCACCATATGTACACGGTGGGCATGCCTGTTGAGGCTCAGCTCTACTACATGTTCGCAACAATGTTGATTGCCATACCTACAGGGGTCAAGATATTTAACTGGGTAGCTACAATGTGGAAGGGGTCAATGTCGTTTGAAGCGCCGATGTTGTTTGCTCAGGGATTTTTGTTCTTGTTCACGATTGGTGGTTTCACGGGTCTTGTTTTAGCGGTTACGCCAATTGATATCCAGCTCCATGATACTTACTATGTGGTAGCTCACTTCCATTACGTGATGGTTGCAGGCGCACTGTTTGCTGCTTTCGCTGGTGTGTATTACTGGTTGCCGAAATGGATTGGCAAAATGTATGACGAGCGTTTAGCTAAGATTCATTTTTGGTTATCAATCACATTTTTCAACGTTACGTTCTTCGTTCAACATTTCCTAGGGCTAGCTGGAATGCCGCGTCGCATTCCCGATTATGCGCTTCAGTTTGCAGACTGGAACATGATTTCGTCGATTGGCGCTTTTGGATTTGGTTTGTCTCAAGTGTTTTTCTTGTATGTGGTGCTTAAAGCAATCCGCAGTGGTGAAAAAGCACCAGAAAAGCCTTGGGAAGGCGCTACGACACTAGAGTGGACGCATCTGCCCACTCCAGCTCCGTACCATACTTTTGAAACACCTCCTGACCTAAGGAGCTAAAACCTACCTTAACTCGATGGCAGGACGATGTTAAATATCGTCCTGTATTTTCTGAGGCAGGATTTATAAAAGTTAACGATGAAACAATAATGACTAAGAATACAAAAACTGCGCTGACGTTGGCCACAATCGCTATCGCGTTCTTTTTGGGGTTTGTCATTCGTCGTACAATGTTTTAATGAAAGCCACTAACCTAGATAATCAAAATAAAACTCTATCGCGCAAGCTGGTTGTAGTTGCGTTAGTGATGTTTGCTTTTGGCTATGCGCTTGTGCCATTGTATAAAAAAATCTGTGAAGTCACGGGTGTTTATGACTTGATAAAGCCTGATGAAATAGTAAATACACAGATTGATGAAAGTCGCACGGTTGTGATGGAATTTGATGCGAATACAAGGAGCCAAGTTGGATGGGAATTGGTCCCTATGAAGGTGCGAATGAATGTGCATCCAGGTGAATTAGTATATGCAACGTTTAGGCTGACTAACCCAACCGACAAGGTGTTTGATGCCCAAGCGATCCCGAGTTATGGTCCTCAGCATGCGGCGCAATACGTAAAGAAGTTAGAATGTTTTTGTTTCACGCAACAGAAAATAAATGCTCACGAAACTCGAGACTTTTCTGTGGTGTTCGTGATTGATCCGAGTTTGCCGGCTGATGTGGGTATTGTTACGTTGTCATATACGATGTTCGAGATTGAAGGTACAAGAAGTGCCGGCGACTCGACTGTGGAGGTTGATTTCCACGAATTTAAGTCGTGATTGGTTGTTCGTGGGTTAAAATTCCCATCCAAGCGTTGAGAGCTGTGTTGTGTGCATTTGTGGGGATTGGTAAAAGTGGAGATTTAGAGCGTGATTTGAGTGCGCTTCGGCCGCAACATGTGGTTATTGCGGGAATAATTTGTGCGGTTTTGTTTGTTACTGGTTTGATTACAGTGGTGAATATAGTTGCCAATTAGTAGATGTTTTAATACATTGTTTGATGAATATAAGAAATGAGATTATTAAAGGGGAGTAAACAATGAGCTCGCAGTCCGGTGGATATTATTTGCCAGCGCCCTCCCATTGGCCGATTATCGGTTCAATCGGGTTATTTTTGATGGCGTTTGGGGCGGCACTAACAATGAACGCTGTTTCAGGCGGCGGCTACGTGTTGTCAGCCGGGGCGCTTGTTATGGTGTACATGTTGTTTGGGTGGTTTGGCACAGTTATTCGTGAGAGCGAATCTGGCAAATTCAATAAGCAGGTAGACGTATCGTTTCGCTGGTCAATGGGCTGGTTTATTTTCTCTGAAGTCATGTTCTTTGCGTGTTTCTTTGGAGCGCTCTTTTATATGAGGGTACTTTCAATCCCTTGGCTGGCAGAGGGTGATACTGAGTCTCTGCTTTGGAGTGGTTTTTCGGCTAGTTGGCCAACTGCTGGTCCTGGAGTGGCAAGTAAATTTACGCCGATGGGTGCCTGGGGGCTGCCTGCAATCAATACGGCGTTACTGTTGACTTCGGGCGTAACGCTTACGATCGCGCACTGGGCGCTCTTAAAAGGTCAGCGCATGAAGCTGCACGTGTTTATGTTTTTGACAATCGTCCTCGGTGCGGCTTTCTTGGCCCTCCAGGCTGAGGAGTATATGCATGCTTATACCGAGCTGGATTTGACACTGGAGAGTGGAGCTTACGGTGCTACGTTTTATATGTTAACCGGCTTTCACGGATTTCATGTCACGATCGGAACGATTATGCTTATCGTTATTTGGTTGCGAGGTATTCGTGGACACTTCAAACCGGAGGCTCATTTTGGATTCGAAGGTGTTGCTTGGTATTGGCACTTCGTTGATGTGGTTTGGTTAGCACTGTTTGTATTGGTGTACTGGCTGTAACCATAGATGATTTCAAAAAACCCATCCGTTTCATAACGGGTGGGTTTTTTTACAGACCAGTCGATGGGATGATGCCGAAATAATGTCCGGCCATCAGCAGACCAAAGAGTACAACGGATAGCCCGACCCTGAGGGTTAATGCTTTAACTGTTCCTTCTGACTTACCTTTGTTTCGTACCAGGTACACCAGGGCTGATGCTAAACTTCCGCATATCACGATTAAAAATAAAATTACGACTATTTTCATTGTATTTGACCTTAATTTTTTCGAATTTCCAAGAAGATGCCATACAGTATGCGGCACCCTAGTTGGGTCATCACTATTATCGCACTTCTTATTATCGGCTTAACGCTGTTCGCAGCTTATTGGCAATTCCAACGAGCGGATTATAAGCGCACTCTAGAGTCGCGATTTATAGCCATACAAGCTGAAGAAGTTTTAAATCTAAACAAGGCCCGTGATCTTTCATCTGACTTTGAGTTTCGGCGAGTGACTGCGCAGGGTGTATTTGATTCATCGCGGCGTATGATCCTCGACAATCGTATTCGTCGAGGGCAGGCTGGATACGAAGTGCTGGTGCCGCTTTTATTGACCGGCTCGAGTGACGTTGTGCTTATTAATTTAGGTTGGATTCCGCGTGGTCGGGAGTTCGGGCAGGTGCCAAGCATAGATATGCCGGAGGGTGTTGTCTTGGTCAGTGGGACAGCTGTTAAACCTGGATTAGGGTCCTTGGAGTTATCTAACAATACGGTTGCGGGTGATATTTGGCAGAATCTTGATCTCAAACGGTACCGGTCATTATATTCACTTGACGTACTCGACTATGTCATCCAAGGTGACGCGGTGGATGGCGTAACGAATATTTTTGAGCGTACATGGTCCAACCCGAGCTTTGGAATAGTTAAGCATTTGTCCTACGCGGGACAGTGGATACTTTTTAGTATTTTGACTTTATTTTTGTATATATATTATGGATTTATCAAGCAACACGAAGCCTAATAAAAATAGTTGGCTGATACCGTGGCTTGTGCTCGCAATCTGTGTTTTGCCGATTATAGCCTCTACGGCACTATATTACTTTTGGGAGCCAGACGGTTTTGTCAACCATGGTGAATTAATTGAACCTGTGCCTGTATATGCTTTGGAGGTGCGTTCATCTCAAGGAGATATTTTTTCTTTTGCAGACCTTAACGGTTTTTGGTCTTTTGTATCGATTGATGCATTGGGCTGTAAGGATATTTGTGAAAAGAAGCTCTATCTCATGCGCCAAATACGTCTAACGCAAGGAGCTGAAAAGAATAGACTTCAACGACTTCACTTTGTATTGGGGGACAGCCAACTACCAAAGAAAATAACTGATAAGTACGAGGGAACACAGTTTATTTCAGTGCCGGATGCGAGCGATTTGAGTGTTTTTGGAGATCCGGTAGAAGCGACAAATTACATCTACTTAGTCGATCAGATTGGTAATTTGATGATGCGTTTTCCTGTCAACATTGATCCATCTCTAATGAAAAAAGATGTCGGGAAACTATTAAAGATCTCGAAAGCCTGGAAAAAAATTAATTAGTGAGTAATTCGCTCTGAGTATTGGTCAAATGGTAAACTTAACACTTTTCATAGTTAGTTCGACAGGGACGCAGTGAGCACATCAACCACATCGCCATATACCCGGTTTGAAGACTATGTGAGGCTTACAAAACCTCGAGTAGTCATGTTGATTGTCTTCACGGCGTTTATAGGAATGCTTCTGGCGCAACCTACGCTAGCTCCTGTTGAGATTTTGATTTATGGGTCTGTTGGTATCTGGCTGGTTGCTGGAGCGGCAGCTGCGGTTAATTGCTTAATTGAGCAAAAAATAGATGGTGTGATGGCTCGCACTCGTGCGAGACCACTACCGACCGGTGCCGTGACTGTCTTTGAGACCGTAGCGGTATCGCTCATCGTTGGAGGACTGGGTTTATTTTTGCTGTATGTTTTCATAAATCCTCTGACAATGTGGTTGACTCTTGGGACATTTGTGGGTTACACCGTCATCTATACCATTATCCTTAAACCGTTGACGCCTCAAAATATTGTTATTGGTGGTGCGTCTGGGGCTATGCCGCCGATCCTTGGTTGGGCAGCAGTTACGGGTGAGGTGACTTACGAGTCTTTGTTACTTTTCCTGATCATATTTGCGTGGACACCACCTCACTTCTGGGCATTAGCTTTGTATCGTCGAGAAGAGTATGCAAAAGCCGAGGTCCCTATGTTGCCCGTAACGCATGGGGTTAAATTTACTCAGTTACATGTTTTTCTTTACACCCTAATTTTACTTGCGGTCTCACTACTTCCGTTTGTTGTTGGGATGAGTGATTGGTTATATGGTGTATCAGCGTTAATTCTTGGCCTGATATTTTTATTTTACTCCTACCGTATTTGGCAGTCTTACACTGATGCGATCGCACGAACTACGTTTAGATATTCAATTTTATATTTGTCCCTGATTTTCTTGGCGTTGTTGTTGGACCATTATCTAATTCTCTAATGGGTATGTATTTCCCAATCCAAGGCATCGCTAAGGTGGCAGTGTTCATGGCCTTTATAGGCTTGATTGGTGGTTGTGGTAAACCTACCGGAAGTCAGCTCCAATTCAATCACACGGACATTACTGGCGCTGATTTCGCGCGGAAGTTTGAGTTGACAAGTCATCGTGGCCAATCTGTTCGGTTGACTGATTTTAAGGGTAAGGTTGTCGTTTTGTTTTTTGGTTTTATGCACTGCCCTGATATTTGTCCTACGACCTTGTCGGAGCTCAATGCCGTAATGGAAAGGCTTGGCGCTGATGCAAAACACGTACAAGTTCTTTTTGTCACAGTTGATCCAGAAAGGGATACCTTAGAAAAGCTTGGCTCTTACATGGAGATCTTTAATCCAGCTTTCTTGGGTTTATCGGGCACTGCTGCTGAGATTGCAACGGTCACCCAGGAATTCAAGGTGATTAATCAAAAAATTGAAGGTTCGATGCCTGATACCTATTCATTGGATCATTCAGCTGGCACATACGTTTTTGATCGGGATGGTCAGGTACGTCTTTTTGTTCCATACGGAACCGATCCAGATAAGTTGACGAGCGATATTTTGCAACTGATCAAGGTGCCACTCTGATGGCGGCATTGATGATTTAGGAACAGTTTTTTGAGTTTGAGGTTAAGCCTCACTCATCGCAGCTCGCATTTTCTTCATGGCTTGAGCTTCTATCTGACGAATGCGTTCAGCAGAAACTCCGTATCGATCAGCCAATTCATGCAGTGTTGATTGATTCTTCTCGTTGAGCCATCGAGTTTGGATAATGGCTCGGCTTCTTTCATCAAGAGTCGATAGTGCGGCGGTCAGACCCTCGCTTTGATTTGTTTCGACTTGCTTCTCTTCAAGGGTTTGATATGGATCTAAGTCTGGACTTGGTAAATATGAGATTGGCGAATACTCATTGTCTTCATCTATGGATAGTGGATCAAGCGCGAGATCATGCCCTGACATGCGAGCCTCCATTTCGGAGACATCACTTGAGTTAACGTTTAGCTCTTTTGAAATCCTATCAATTTCGTTGCTGTTGAGTGGGTCGAGATTGGATCGCATACTCCGTAAATTAAAGAAGAGCTTGCGCTGCGCTTTTGTTGTGGCGATTTTGACAATTCGCCAGTTCTTGAGCACGAATTCATGAATTTCAGCTTTAATCCAGTGCATGGCGAATGACACAAGTCTGGCGCCATTTTCGTAGTCGTAACGCTTGACGGCCTTCATTAAGCCAATATTTCCCTCTTGAATCAGGTCTGCAAACGGCAGTCCATATCCGTTGAACCGACGTGCAATTGATACGACTAAACGCAGATGCGACATTATGAGCACTCGGGCGGCATCAAGATCATTCTCTTCTTTAAGTCTTTTCGCTAGGCGCGTCTCTTCCTCTGCGGTGAGCAGAGGAATCCTATTCACCGCTTGGATATATAAATCCAAGCTGGCGATTGGCGGCAAAGTTGTTGTTATAAGCGCATTGTTCATAAATCGTATCCTACTAGATATTTTAGCACTCTCTTGACGAGAGCGCCAAGCTTGTTAAAAAGTTGTATTTTTATTCCTAACGTATTGTTAAGAATCGATTTTTCTGAGATGGTTGTTTGACGAAAGCCAAGCACCGAGTAGACTGAGAGACACACTAAGAATCAAAGGTGCCCCAAGCGTGAGTAAATTGGGTTTGTGAACGAAAATACCCAGAGTTTCAAGCATGGGCTGTACTGACTTTAGCCCATACTTCATACCTAAGAAAATGATAAATGCGGCACATAATCCACCAAGTAGCCCTTGTATGAACCCATAGTATAGAAACGGACGACGTATGAAGCGCCCGGTTGCCCCAACCAGCCGGGCCACTTCGATTTCATCTTTGCGAATGGTGATTTGTAATTGAATAGTAGTAAAGATACTCGCAACAAAGCCAAGTCCAATGAGTAGTACGACCAGCATGACGAGAATTTTTGATAATTTAACAAATGACTCAAGGTTGCCAGCCCAATCCGCATCAAATCCGACTTCCTCCACAAAATTCCAATTTTCTATAATTTGAGCGATAGACAACAGTTTTTGAGGGTCATTGTGGTTGGGCGTTAAAACGAACAGGTGTGGGATCGGATTGGTATCAAGGTTTGCAACTAATTCGCTAAATTCTGGATTTTCCGATAATTCTGAGAGGCCTTGGTCGCGATCAATAAACTTAATATCACCATCAAATATTTCAGCGAGTTGTGTCTGAGCGATTTTGACTTCCTCATCGGAGGCGTCGGTCGTCAGGAATACATTCAACTGAGTAGAGTTGTTTAGTTTTCTTGAAAATTGATCTGCACCATCGAGCAGCATGTAGCAGCCCATAGGGATGGATAGGGCAATGCCCATACCCAGAATGTGCAACAGCGACGTGATTGGTTGCTGAAAAAATCGGCTGATGCTATCGCTGAAAGCGCTGAACCTTATATAAATCCAATTCATTCTTGCAGCTCCCCTTGCTTGAGCGAGATTACGCGGGCGCCCAACCCTTGAATCATAGCCGGGTCATGCGTGGCGATAACTACGGTGACACCTACGCGGTTAAACGCGCGAAACATTGCGACAATATCGGCGGCATATCCTGGATCAAGATTTCCGGTTGGTTCATCTGCTAGCAATATCGCCGGTTTGTTTACAATGGCTCGCGCGATACACAACCGCTGTTGTTCCCCACCGGATAGCGTCAAGGGACTCACCCCTTCTTTTTCGAGCAGCCCTACTTTATCTAATGCAGCGCGCACGCGCGTTTTTATCTCCGACCTTGAGAAACCTGATATTAATAAGGGAAGTGCTACGTTATGAAAAACACTACGATCGAGTAGTAATTTGTTATCTTGAAATACAAAGCCGAAGTTTCGTCTGAGATAGGGTAATGCTGCCCGAGTCAAATTTGAGATTTTGGTCCCGTTAATTGTTATAGAACCACTTGTAGCCCGCTCAACGCCACCAATAAGTTTCATCAAGGTTGATTTCCCAGCACCTGAGGGGCCTGTTAGAAAGATCATTTCCCCTTCTTGGATCGAAATCGATACGTTTTTGAGGGCTTGTTGACCACCGGGGTATTGTTTGGATATCTGTTCAGTTTCGATCATTTAGATTTTTGGTGAGCAGGTCACTCATTCTATAAACATGGCATCAATGAATTCTCGAGCAGCAAATGGTTGTAAGTCATCAATACCCTCACCAGTACCTATGTATCTTACTGGGATAGCTCGATAATCAGCAATCCCGAATAAGCAACCACCTTTGGCGGTCCCATCTAATTTTGTCAACACAATACTATCAATCCCCAGGACCCTATCGAACGATTTTACCTGTTCGATCGCGTTTTGACCCGTATTGGCATCAATCACTAACATTACTTCATTAGGTGAGGTATCTAGAGCCTTACCCATGACACGTTTCACTTTTTCTAATTCTGCCATCAAATGTTTTTGAGTTGGAAGGCGCCCAGCTGTGTCGGCCAAGACAACATCAATATGTTTAGATCTTGCCGATTGGATGGCATCATAGATTACTGCAGCAGAGTCGCCGTTCTCTTGAGAAACTACACTGACTTGATTGCGTACCCCCCAAATTTTAATTTGTTCCTCTGCTGCGGCTCTAAAGGTATCCCCGGCAGCAAGTAAGACAGTTTTGCCAGAGCTTGTAAATTTTTTTGTGAGTTTTCCAATAGTTGTTGTTTTCCCTGCGCCATTAACTCCGGCAATCAAAATAACGTAAGGCTCTCCAGGTTTTTCCATCACAGGCCCGCAAAGACGTTGCAGTAAATGTAGCATTTCTGACTTAAGTGCTGCTTTGACTCCTTGTCTTGTTTGCAGTTTATCTCTCTTTACAACTGACTTAGTATTTGCGATTAGTTGTTCCGTCGCAGTTACACCTATATCACTGGTTATCAGGATTGTTTCGAGCCGTTCAAATAAATCGTCATCAATAGGCCCATTCGAGGAGAAAATTTGTGCGAGACGCTGCCCTAGCTTGGAGCGCGTTAATGATAAGCTCTTAGCCCAAGTCCTTTTTGACGCGAGCTCTGAGATGGGGTTTGTTGAAACATCCGGGTTGTCAACGATTTTTGAAACTTTACTGGACTTTAGAAACCTAATCATTCTGTATGGGACGAGTTAATTTGATTTGTGTGTTCATTAAGCGCTGGTTTAAAGCGATATTGTAAACTTTCGATGAAGGTTTGACGGATACCAGCAGTTTTAATTTTCAAAGGTTATTCATTTAGGACATGAGATATTGATTTATATGAAAAAAAATCGTGCGAGACAAGTGATTTTTGTTATTTTGGCAACCTTGATTGCCTCTTCCTCAGTATCAGCCGAATCAAATGTGAAACCTGCTTTGTCGGTCTTCCAGGACACACTATCAAATGGTATGCGGGTTATTGTTGAGCCTGATCGTCGTTCGCCAGTCGCCGTGGTGATGGTTTGGTATCGAGTTGGAAGTATGGATGAAGCGGGTGGCCGGACCGGGGTTGCTCATGTGCTCGAACATATGATGTTTCAAGGGACAGAGACGCTTGCCCCTGGGGAGTATGCGAAAAGGATAGCTGCAACGGGTGGACGGTCGAATGCGTTCACTTCAACTGATTACACGGGGTATTTTCAAGAGCTTCATAGCTCTCAATTAGAGCTTGCGATTAAGTTGGAAGCTGATCGAATGCACAATTTATTGCTGCGGGAAGTGGAATTTAATAATGAACTGCGCGTAGTCATGGAGGAGAGAAGGCAAAGGGTTGACGATAATCCGCATGGGTTGCTTTGGGAGCAGTTAGCCGCAACGATGTATCTTTCTCATCCTTATAGGACTCCGATAGTGGGTTGGATGAACGACCTCGAGCACTTGACCCTTGAGGACACAGCGGATTGGTATCTTCGTTGGTATGTCCCGAATAATGCGGCGTTGGTTGTGGCTGGCGATGTGGATCCGGCAGAGGTAGTGCGTCTATCCGAGAAGTATTTTGGTCCTATTAAATCGCGACTGTTGCCTGTTAGAAAACCTCAGGAAGAGCCTGGCCGCTTAGGTAGTCGAACGGTGACAGTTAGAGCAAATACAACGTTGACGTCTCAAATTACTGCATATCCAGCGCCTCAGTTGATTGATGTCGATGCAGATTGGGAACCGTATGCGCTTTACTTGCTGGCGGGGGTGTTGGATGGACATTCTGCCGCACGGTTGCATAAACGTCTGGTTTTGGAGGAGGGCATCGCGCACTCTGTCAGCGTGAGTTATGATGGTTTAAGAAGAGGGCCGGGAGTTTTCTATGTTGCATTTACCGCCGTCAAAGACCGAGAGCTGAGAGATTTGGAAGCGGCTTGGCTTGATGAGGTCGTTAAGCTTGTAACTCACGGCGTGAGCAAGGATGAATTAAATCGAGTAAAAGCTCAGGTAGTTGCGAGCCAAGTTTTCTCGAGCGACTCGGTGCTTGGGCAAGCCAGTCGCATGGGACAGATGTGGGTAATTGGATTTGCTCCTAATGCCTCTGACGTTATCAATGAAAAATTACGGGCAATTACACCTGATCAGGTGCGACAAGTAGCAGAGAAATACTTGGTTGAACACCAAGCAACGATCGCCATCCTTGAGCCAAAGACATCAAAATAGAACATTTCCCTGGAGCCTCAACATGCTGAATATCGGTTGTCATACCTTCACTTCTCTAGGTTCCTATTTCAGGATTCTGCTCCTATTTCTGTGTTTGCATCCTCTGAGTGTTCATGCACAAGTGCGAGAGCAGTGGGTTACAGAATTTGGTACCAAAGTGATATTTATTCAATCAACCAGCTTGCCTATGGTCGATGTTGCGGTCGATTTTGTGGCGGGTGCCGCTTTTGACCCCGACGGCAAGGAAGGCTTATCCCGTTTAACGATGCACTTGTTGGATACTGGTACGCGTCAGTATGACGAACATGCAATCGCAGAAAGACTTGCCATGACGGGGTCTCAAATGGGAGGTAGATTTGATTTGGATCGAGCGGGGATCACTCTGAGGAGTTTATCTTACGAGGAACCTCTTGGTCAGTCGGTAGATCTTCTCACTGACATATTGGCCAACCCAATTTTTCCTCAAGAAGTGCTCGATAGAGAAATAAATGCTTCACTTGTGTCTTTGCGAGAAAGCGATACTCGACCGGCATCAATTGCCTCTCGAGCCTTGCATCAAACATTGTTTGGGGAACATCCATACCGATCCACTGGTGAGGGTTCAGAACTTACCATTAAGCTACTCACTAGAGGTGACCTTGTTGGGTTTCATTCCCGGTTTTACCGCGCGGCTAATGCAGTGATTACCATCGTGGGTGATTTAAATGAGGCGCGAGCGCGGGAAATTGCGCAACAAGTGTCAGAAAATCTGCCCCGAGGTTCAATCGATAGAGAACGCCTAGCCGCTAATCCTCCTAGAACTGATTCAGAGGAGCTTGTTATTCCTCATGAGGCAGCTCAAGCACACATTCGCATTGGGATGGTTGGGATACGGCGAGGAGACCCGGATCACCTGCCTCTGGTGCTTGCGAACCAAATTCTGGGTGGTGGTGGTATGACTTCGATCCTTCATGATGAATTGCGTGAAAAGCGAGGAATGACGTATGGGGTGGGTAGTTACTTTAGTCCGCTCAAAGATCCCGGGCCCTTCGTTATCGCATTTCAAACGAGGAAGGACCAGGCTTGGGAGGCACTTGAGATTACTTTGACTATTTTGAGCGATTTTATTCGTAATGGCCCAGAACTTGAGCAAGTAGAGCGGGCGAAAAAATATTTCACTGGTGCTTTTGCTTTGAATGTTGATAGTAACGGGGAGTTACTAGAGTATTATTCAATGATTGGGTTTTATGACCTTCCTATTGATGATATTGACAGTTTCTCACGCCGAGTTGAGGCAGTGACGTTCGATCAAGTTAAAGACGCGGTTAGTCGTCGCATGAGTATAGATAAAACTGTACGAATCATTGTTGGACCAGACAAGCGCTCGAATGAGCCCAATGGCTAATGCAATCCGAATCATTGGCGGTGACTTGAAGGGTAGGGTTATACGATTTCCCGATTTATTAGGCATTAGACCGACTCCAGACCGAGTTCGAGAGACTTTATTTAATTGGCTTGGGCAACGGCTGGATCATTCATTATGTCTAGACCTTTTTTCTGGAAGTGGTGCCCTGTCATTTGAGGCGGTTTCTAGAGGGGCCAGTAACGTTGATGCTGTCGATTTAAGTCAAAAAGCGTGTGCATCGATTCGAGACAATTGTAAGAAAATAGGAGCGTTAAATATTAGCGTTACGTGTTCAGATGCTCTAGATTTCCTCAGGCATAAACAACGTGACTTTGATGTCGTATTTCTAGATCCTCCATTCGCGCAGCAACATTTAATTGAGGACGTATTATCTGTTTTGCCTAATCATCTCGCCAATGGATGTAAAATCTATTTAGAGACAGCTCACCCCATCTTGAATCCGGTAGGATTCAATGTGATTAAGGGGGCAAAGGCTGGTCGTGTTCACTTCGCGCTATGGGAGTATCGAAACCAAGATGAAAAATAAAATAAATAAAGTTGTGTACCCGGGGACATTCGATCCGTTGACTGCTGGTCACGAGGATCTCGTACGTCGTGCTTCATCTGTTTTTGATGAAGTTATTGTGGGGGTGGCGGACAGCCGCGCAAAAAACCCTTTATTTTCTTTGGATGAGCGCGTCGCTATTACACGAGAGGCGCTCAAGCCTTTTGATAATGTATCGGTAACTGGTTTTCGGGGGTTGCTAATGGACTTTATTCAAACGCAGGAGGCCCAGATTGTACTTCGAGGATTGCGGGCGGTTTCTGATTTCGAGTATGAATTTCAACTTGCCGGCATGAACCGTAACTTGTATCCCGATGTTGAAACGCTATTTTTAACGCCAGCTGAAAAGTACACCTTCATATCCGCGACGATGGTGAGGGAGATCGCTTTACTCGGCGGAGACGTCTCTACGTTTGTTAATCCGATTGTGCTCAAACATATTCAGCAGAAACTCAGAGTGGCTGGGAGGGATTAATGGCCCTAATGATAACGGATGGCTGTATTAACTGTGATGTGTGTGAGCCAGAATGTCCGAATGAAGCAATTTATCAAGGCGAAGATATATACGAGATAGACGCCGAGAAATGTACTGAGTGTATCGGCCATTTTGATAATCCGCAGTGTCAAGAGGTGTGTCCCGTAGACTGCATTCCGCTCAATCCAATGAGGATTGAGAGCAAAGATGAGTTATTGCAAAAGTACGAGCGGTTAATGAAAGCGATTCAGAGTCCAAGTTGAGTTACTTTTGGCATGTCGGGCAATAAAAAGATGATCGTTGTCCCAACGTGACGGTTTTAATTGGTGTTTCGCAGACGTGGCATTTCTCGCCGTTACGCCCATAAACCGTATATTCCTGTTGAAAGTATCCGGTAGAGCCATCCGTTAAATAGAAGTCTCTCAGACTGCTGCCGCCAGATTGGATCGCTTTTGCAAGAGTTTTTTTAATTGCTGTAACTAAAATGTGCAGCTTTGCTCGGCTAATTGAATTGGCGCGGCGCGTTGGGCGGATCCCAGCATGAAACAATGATTCGTTGGCATAGATATTACCCACTCCAGTCACCACTTGATTATTCATGATCTGTAATTTGATCGAAGAGGATTTAGTGCGTAACTTTTGATATAAAATATTTCCATCAAAGTCTTGGTCAAGCGGTTCTGGTCCGAGGTGTTTTATTAAGCGGTGAATCGCAGGACTTTGTCTTGTCCACAGTAAGGCGCCAAATTTACGAGGATCACGGTAACGAATTACGGTGTCATTGGTTAAGTGAATGTCGTAGTGGTCATGTTTTGTGGGGTCGTCGTTCGGAGAGTTGAGTACCCTCAGGCTGCCTGACATTCCCAGGTGTATGATTAGCCAGCCGATACTACAGTCAATTATTATATATTTTGCTCTGCGATTAATTGATTTGATCGCAAGGCCTGCCAACGTTGATTCAAGTTTTTCTGGAATAGGCCATCGAAGTTTTCGATTGCGAACAATAAACTTTTTTATGGACTGACCGATCAGAAAAGGCTCTATGCCTTGTTTGGTGATTTCAACTTCTGGTAATTCAGGCATTCGGCGAGGCGCTCACTTACAGTGTTCGTGCGACCTCATAGGGGTCAATCAATCTAAGGCCCGCATCTCGCCCTACTCTATAGGCAACACTTTCGTCTGATCGATACAAGAGATAACCATCGTTATCTTTTTCAATCGAGACTAAGATTTGACTGCCGTTTTCAAATGTAATCGATACTGATTCATATATAAGACCTGGTGCGTCATTGGGGACTTCTATTTTGGTTGCAGCGGTAGATCGCCACCCTGCAACCCAAATTTTTATTTTCGACGAAGCTATGCTTGTTAAATTGTCATCTGCAGCCATCACATTCCATGACTGATCCCCTTGACGTTCGGCGCGCCATGAGTTGGTTTTAAACAGAATTGGAATTTCCTCGCCCCCCAAAATTCTCCTATCAACCACTTTAATAGGATCGTCGGGCAGGTTATACCCGTGATGTGTTTTAGTGAGGAAAGTCCGGTTGCCAACTTGAATGTATTGCTCATTAGTAACTTCGTTTATGCTGCCAAATTTAATCGTTTTTTGGCCAAAACTTAATGTATATTGTGGCGGATTAAACCCGAGATTCGCAGAGGAAGTTTTAATCTCGTTGATTACAAATGCATCGGTGAGGTCGAGAACGAGTTTGACGACTTCAGGATTTGCTCGTGCTCTAAAGGGTTTTGTAATTAACCATGTTTGTGAATTTCTCGTCATATCGATCTCAAAGCTGTTATTTTTTATAATTGAGACGCGTGCGATTTGATCTCGATCCAGCATGACCAATCGATCGGGCGACGCAGATGATGGCTCTTCGTCCCAAAGAAGGTAGGCGCCCAGCGAAGTAAGAACCAAGATTAGGAGAAAATTAATTAATAATCGCGACCTCATGCTCTGCGTCTAAGCCACCAAATCAGCGTTCCGGCAATCAATAATCCAATCGGGCCTGCAAACAAAAAGCCTGTAACAATTAAAGAAATCGCGATGAGGGGTAGATTCAAGGACATATCGATACGCGGTTTAGGCTCGATTGCTATTAGTGATTCATCACCGGAGAGCCAATTGATGATATTGGTTACTAAATCAGCATTTCCCAATGAAGCTAGGAACTCATTCGAAAATGCTCTGCCCGACCCAACGATGACAACTCTTTGAGCTTTATCTTTTATGCTTCTTTCAAGTGTAGCTGCAATAGTGACGGGGCCTTGTATATCCTTTCCCTTTTGGAAGGTAGCATTTTTTAATCCCTGGGTTTCAATCCATCCTTGTGGTGCGACAGTGATTAATGGGGTGAAGCTGTAGTCCTTATTGTTAAATTCGAAAATGCCTCGAGCGTAAGGAAATACCGTATTCACGCTCATCAATTCGGTTACGGGGTGATCGGCATAACTTTGCGCAAGCGAAAGCGCGACAGACCCACTTCGAAGGCGGGCACTCGGATCAATGACAACGCCAGTGGGTAATACAACACCAAGATGCTCACCGATAGGCTCTAATCCTGCCGTGGTTGCGTCGTCTATCATCCAAAGGAGATTGCCACCACCTTCGAGGTACCGTTTAATGCGGTTAACCTCACCAGGAAGTAAGGTGACGGTTGGGGCGGCAATAATCAATACCGACTGGCCAGGTTCAAGGTCTTGTCCGGATGCGAAATTCAAGACATCAAGCTGAAAGCCGCGCGCTGAAAGCTTTGCACCAAGATCACTTAGATCTTTGCTCCCCTGACGAGAGAAGTCCCCTTCGCCATGTCCGACTAAAGCTGTGATAACCCGTTGATTATTCCTCATTAGGCGAATGAGTAAGTTGGTTAAATCTTGTTCATTTAACGTCTTGAGCTTTTCAGTTCGACCTTTTAGCTCAATGACCAACTCTCCGTTGACGGTAACCCCAGCTTTCTTGGCGGCGAATGGATCTTCTCTGGGATTAATGAAGCTAAACCGAATGTCATTTTTTTCCAGTTGATACGGTGTGAGAAAGTTGACGATAGGTTGGCGTAGATCACCCTCTGCGTCGGCAGTGACAAACGCAGTAATTGTAATGGGGCTATCGATTTTTTTGAGAGTCTCAATTGTCGCTGAAGACAGCGTGTTCCGCTGACTGTGAGTTAAGTCCCAGCGAATATTAGATTCTTCGGCCAAGAAAATTACAACGGCGGCAATGCCCAGCAAAAGGCCTACGAATACCCCATTTTGTATCAGTAACTGGAATCTTAATTTTGCGTTAATTTTCATGAGCTCAGCCGTTCCGAGTCAAGTTTTCGAATTGATAAAAAAATAAAGAGACCAATAATAACCACGAAGAAGGTAACGTCTGGCAGTGAGATATATCCGTCCATAAATCCTTCGAATCTCTTAGAAATCGAAACCCAGTTAAGCCAACTACTTGGATCCGATGCTGCGAGCCCAATTACCCAGAAGCCCATAAAGACAGCCAAAGTCATTACCGCCGCCACAACGGGATGTATTGTTAGGCAAGAAATAAAAATCCCAATCGAGGAAAAGGCCATGCCCAGCAATAAAAGACCACATAGATTTGCAATGATCAATCCGAGATCAACTGCACCACCAAACAATAGTGAGAGTGACATGGTAGCAATGAGTGTAAGGATGAGGCACAAGAAGACCGTCATAGCTAAAAATTTGCCGACAATAATTTGCATCATGGATATCGGGGCAGACACAAGAAGAGCCATAGTCTGATTACGTTTTTCCTCGGCGATCAGTCTCATTGTTAAAAGTGGAATGGACATTAATAAAACCATTTGTGCAGCCCCGAACATGGGAACAATTGCCAGCTCGGTTAATCCAGGAGCGTTTGGTGTTCTCGCGAGTTGCGTTTGAATGATCATGAATGTATCAACTTGTTTGAGGAAAACATAAGCCAAGAAACCCTGAACAAAGGCAAGGACGACCCAGGCCAGTGGAGAGGTAAACATCGATCGGAGTTCCTTCATTGCTATAACAATAATCATTGTGTATTTTTTACATGCATAGTAGTTGTTGGGGACATCACATTGAGATGCCGTCTTGAGTGGTGAGTTCTACAAACACTTCTTCAACGCTTGCCTGAGCCCCTACCAGTTCAAATAACGCCCAGCCCTTATGAACACTGATTTGCACCAGGTCGTCGGTAGGGTCATGTTCTAACTCAAGCCCGGAGATCCGATAGACCCCTTCTCGGATGGCGGTAACCTTTACATTAGTTAGTGCATTCTCTAGCAGCTCTTTAGTGGGAGGGTTACGGAAAGAGGCTTGGATTGATTTTCCTGACCGAAACTGTCTTAGCCCACCGATTTCGTCATTGAAAACAACCCGTCCTTTGTGCAGTATTTGAACACTGTCACATATCGTCTCTACCTCTTGAAGTATATGTGTCGAGAGAATGACGCTATGGCTCTCACCTAATTCTCTGATTAAAGAACGAATTTCAATAATTTGATTCGGATCTAGCCCAACGGTAGGCTCATCTAAAATCACGACTTCAGGCTCATGGATGATCGCTTGTGCAATACCAACGCGTTGCTGAAAGCCTTTTGAAAGTGAACCAATGAGGCGTTGCCCCATCTCGGTCAACCCTGTTCTTTCCTCGGCATTATCAATTGCTGCTTGTATTCTTTTTGAGGATACTTTATGAAGTTTTGCGACAAGCTTTAAGTACTCATTGACTCGAAGTTCCTTATACACAGGAGGAATTTCGGGTAAATAGCCGATTTTTGCTTTTGCAGCAATCGGATTGTCAATTAGGTCTATACCGCACACCTGAATAGACCCTTCAGTAGGAGCCAGATTGCCAGTGATCATCTTCATCGTCGTTGATTTACCTGCACCATTGGGCCCAAGTAGGCCAATTATTTCCCCCTTGTGTAGCGATAAAGACACGTCGCTGACAGCGATATTATTACCGTATCTTCGGGTCAGTCCGGAGGCTGACAATGTGAGGGGAGTATCTTGATCGGCCATATTTTTTTGTGACTTTAGCTTGTTTTTAACGGGTTGTGTTGATCTGGCTTAGTTCGTGACTTTAACAATATTTAGGTCCACAGCTTCTCGGGGCGAGCCAGTCAGACTAAGTGCGGTAATATACCGGAACTTAGCTGTTTTTTGAAGGCTGAGGACATAATTGGTTGCTAATCAATGTGAATTTTTTACTCTAATTGTGATCAAAAGACTTCTAAGAACTACCTTTCGAGCGAATATGAAGATAGTGCTATCACTCTTTGCAGGCTTTTTTATTCTACTGATGTCGCTTCCAGTGTTCGCTGCGACGGGTTCCTTTACTGACGACTGTGTTTCTTGTCCCTCCGTAATATCCCACGACATTTGGGTGGTTCAGGCGCAGTCAGAAGGTGATGAGTTAAATCCGCTGCAGGAACAGCGGCGACGAGATCGTCCACGTGGTGCGTTTCGATCAGACTTGATGTTTAAATTCTTGATCGCTGAGTTCGCGAAACATAATAAGCTTTATGAGCTTTCCGCGGAGACATTGGTGGACATACTCCGCAGTGAGGAGCGATCTGATATTGCAGAGATGGCCGCCGATGCAGCTAATGTTGCCCGCAGGCTGGATCTTGCGCTAGAGGCGGCAAAAATATGGTTTCGCTTGGAGCCCGATTCATTAAAGGCCAAATTCGTCTACTTGACGGTGATTTTGAGGAACAACGAATTTGATGTTGCGAGACCTTTAGTTCTAGAGTTTTTGGTTAATAATGACAGTGCTATAGATACGAAACTTAAATATGTAGGTGACCTGGTAGGTAGCGCACAGGATCGCGAGGGGGGTTATCGGTTCTTCTTGGAGGTCACATTAAACACGCCGGACTCTTTACTTAAGTCGCTATTGCTTGGCCAATCAGCTTTGAGAGCCGGTTTTGCTCAAGAAGCCAGCAAGCATGCTGATGAGGCATTGGTTTTTGGGCCTCGCTCGGAAGATGCCGCTTTATTGCGGGCCTCCGCTTTGAGAAAAATTGATAGCGCCCAATCTATTACATTTCTTTTTGACTTTCTGGAGTCTCATCCTGAGGCGGGTACTGTGCGTGCCAGTGTTGTAGAAGATTTGATTCGAGAAGAGCGTTACGAAGATGCAATCCCTCATTTACAGCGCATGGCGCAAGATGATGCCAGTAATGCCAATGTGCGGTTTACTCTTGCTTTGGTAATGTTTGAGGTCGAGAGATATGACGAGTCTAAACATTGGGTTCATCTAGCACTTTCTCTAGGGTATGAAGATCGAGCCTCGACTTATTTCCAATTGGGTCTCATCGATGAAAAATTAAATTCTCTTGAAACGGCTGCGAATTGGTTTTCAAGCGTACCTAAAGGCGGGCGGTTTATTGAGGCACAATCGCATTTAGCGAAACTCAAGTTGGCCTCAGAGGGGCTTGAGTCGACCATAGATTATCTCAACCTAAGGGCGAGCGAGACGCCAGAATATTTTGTGGCGTTTGTTGAGCTGCAAGGGATGATATATCGAGATTCTGGAAAGCTTGAAAAGTATTTTAGTGTTCTTGACGACGGCTTGAAAATAAGGCTGGACGAGCCTAGTCTCTTATACAGCTCGGCTATGGCGGCAGAACAAATTGGTCGTCTCGATATTTTAGAGATAAGACTGAGACGTTTGATGGAGTTACAGCCCAATAACGCGCAGGCCTACAACGCGTTGGGTTATACCCTTGTAGATAAAACGGATCGATTTGAAGAGGCTAAAACGTTGCTTGTCCGCGCGCTTGAATTGTCTCCAGATGACCCTGTATTTATTGATAGCATGGGTTGGATTGAATTTAAGCTGAAGAATTATGATAAAAGTATCGCGTTGTTGCAAAGAGCTTATGAGCTAGAGCGTCATCCCGAAATAGCGGCCCACCTAGGCGAAGCGCTTTGGGCTATAGGCCATGAGGTCGAGGCTAAATCTGTCTGGAGGTTTGCCTTAGACCAATTCCCTGAAAACGATGTTTTGCTCGATACAGCGAAGCGGTATGGGGTCGATTAAGGCCTGGGGATTTTGTGTTGTTCTGAGTGTCCTTGTGACAGGTTGTTCGCTATTGCAAGAGATGAGGCTGCCAGCAGCTCAGTTAGTCGACGACGAATTTCAGGTCTCGGGTCGAATTTCAGCGAAGATAGGGGAGGAGGGTTCCTCGGCTCGAATCAAGTGGAGTCATCGCGCTGATATTGATGCCGTTGATATTTACGCGCCTATGGGATCGATCATTGCTGTGATATTGGTCTCTCCTCGGACAGGCGCTGTTTTGGAGACGAAAGATCAGGTCTATGAGGCTTCTTCGGTAGAAGAGTTAACCAAGCAGGTACTGGGTTGGAGTTTGCCTTTAAATGGATTGAAGTATTGGGCCCGCGGGCGGGTAAATCCCCAGGTGGCTGTGGATCACGTGGCCCCAAGAGATGATCAGCAACGCTTAACCTATCTGGAGCAAGATGGGTGGAAAATTACTTTTGAGCAATATGCTGAGGGGTCTATGCTTCCTCGAGCCATGAGACTTGAATTTGAAGATCTCAAAATTCGCTTTGTCTTAGATAAATGGAAAAGGCTTGATTTGTGACGATGCGAGAGGGCTTTGATTATTTCCCAGCGCCGGCAAAGCTTAATTTGTTTTTGCGGATTATTGGGAAACGAGAGGATGGGTATCATTCGCTTCAAACCGTATTTCGGTTGATCGATTTTGCCGATTCAATTGGGTTTAGAGCGATACCTCAAAACGAGGTCCGGCGCGTGTCGCAACACCCTTGGTCTGATACTGATGATTTAGCGGTCCGGGCGGCTCGATTGTTAGTGGAGCGCTATTCTGTCAATCAAGGTGTTGAGCTGGATGTGGTGAAACGCATCCCTCATGGAGCGGGTCTTGGAGGCGGCAGTTCAGATGCGGCAACGGTTCTTTTAGTGATGAATAAGCTGTGGGCGCTTAATCTCAAAAGGCAGGAGTTACAGGATCTAGCTATTTTGCTTGGTGCCGATGTGCCATTTTTTGTCTTTGGTCGTAATGCTTTCGCCGAGGGAATCGGTGAGCACCTCTCTCCACTGGATCTTGCGGAGGCTTGTTACTTGGTTGTGTATCCAAATTGTTCTGTTTCCACTTCATCAGTGTTTGGTGACCTAGAATTGACACGAAATTCCAAACCCATCAAAATAGCGGACTTTTCCTCATACGAGGGCCGAAATGATCTGCAAGATACGGCATGTCGTTTGTATCCAGAAGTGCAGTCGGCGCTAGAGTGGTTGGGGCAGTACGGGGCCGCCGCCATGAGTGGGTCGGGGTCAAGCATATTCTGTCAGTTTGCGGATCCAGAGCGAGCTAAGGCGCTAGTTGCGGAAGTGCCATCGCGTTGGTTTGGATTTGCGGCTCGAGGATTGGATCACCACCCATTATGCGATTTGATGGGTGATTAGGCGCACAAGTTTTTGGGGAGTAGCCAAGTTGGTTAAGGCACCGGATTTTGATTCCGGCATGCGAAGGTTCGAATCCTTCTTCCCCAGCCATATTTTAAACTGAAGCTATAGTTTTTTAACACGCTTGAGCTTCAGCTGATTAATTATTGCTTCGCGCTACTGGGTACTGTAGAGCGAACTAAATTAGGACATTTTTCGGGAGAGCGGTGACAGTATGGCCTACGAAAGTTTGATGGTATTTACGGGGAATGCGAATCCCAATTTAGCCGCACAGGTTGCTAAGCATTTAAATATCGGCCTGGGTCGTGCTACCGTCGGGAGGTTTAGTGACGGTGAGGTGATGGTCGAGTTGCTTGAAAACGTGCGGGGCCGAGATGTCTTTGTCCTTCAGTCAGCGTGCAATCCGACTAACGAAAATTTGATGGAAATATTGTTGATGGTTGACGCGCTCAAGCGATCGTCAGCTGGACGCATTACAGCAGCGATACCTTATTTTGGGTATGCCAGACAAGATCGTAGACCGAAATCCGCGCGAGTGGCAATTAGTGCTAAAGTCGTGGCTAATTGTCTTCAATCTGCTGGAGTAGACCGGTTGTTGACGATGGATCTGCATGCGGATCAAATTCAAGGTTTTTTTGATATACCAGTCGATAACGTTTATGCGGCACCAGTGCTCCTGGGGGATATTTGGAAGTGTGGTTATAAGGACTTAATTGTTGTATCTCCCGATGTTGGAGGCGTGGTGCGGGCAAGGGCTCTAGCAAAAAGGCTTGAGTCAGATTTGGCGATTATTGATAAGCGTCGGCCTAAACCGAATGTCTCCACAGTGATGAATATTATTGGTGAGGTGCGTGATAGAACGTGTGTTTTGATGGATGATATGGTCGATACGGCCAATACACTATGTGAAGCAGCGGCTGCTCTTAAGCAAAATGGGGCTAAGAAGGTTCTAGCCTATTGTACACACCCAGTGTTATCAGGTAACGCGATTGAGAGAATTACTAACTCTGAGATTGATGAGTTGGTTGTTACCGATACCATACCGCTCACAGAGGAATCTCGAGGGTGTGGCAAGATTCGGCAATTATCGATTGCCAATCTTTTTGCAGAAACGATAAGTCGTATTAGTAATGAGGATTCTGTTTCGTCGTTATTCATTGATTGAAGAACGATATTTTTTGCTGGGTTAAACTAGCACTTTTATACGGGGGTCGAATTGGTCGCGACGAGATTCCCATTTAGATTGGAGAAGTAATATGTCAGATATTAAAATGAAAATAAATGCTGAAGGTCGATCTGCGCAGGGAACGGGTGCGAGCCGCCGTCTCCGCAGAGCGGGTAAGGTCCCAGGTGTGGTCTATGGTGCTCAAGAAGGAGCCTATATGATCGAGCTCGACCACAAGGAAACCTTAATGCAATTGAAAAAAGAAGCATTTCACGCTTCGATCCTAGAGATGTCGTTAGGGGGCAAATCACAGAAAGTATTGCTTCGAGATTATCAAATGCACCCTTGGAAGATGGAGGTGTTGCATGTTGATTTTCAGCGCGTCTCAGCTAAAGAGAAGATCACTATGCGTGTGCGACTCCACTTCATCAATGAAGATAATGCGCCGAGCGTTAAGTTGGGTGGGGGCGTTGTGAATCACATAGAGTCTGACGTTGAAGTAACCTGTTTGCCAGGGGATTTGCCGGAGTTTATTGAGGTTGACTGCGGTGCGCTGGAGATTGGGGAGTCGATTCATTTGTCCCAGTTAATTTTTCCTTCAGGTGTCGAATCAGCACACCTTGGACGAGGTGGAGAGGATCTTGGATTGGTTGCAGTACAAAAACCCCGCGGTGGGCCTGGTGACGAAGAGAATGCCGAGTCAACGGAGCCTACAACTAAAGATAAAGTTGTGTCGAGCGAGACTTAAGTCTTATCGGCCGTACTTAAATAGCCGAGCACCATTGGATGCTCGGCTTTTTTTATAACTGAGATGACAGGTAAAATTTAAGTATGAAATTGCTCGTAGGATTAGGGAATCCAGGTGGCAAGTACGAAGCGACTCGACACAACGTCGGTTTTTGGTGGTGCAATGAATTGGCTATTCAGTTAGCGATCGTATTTGAACCACAGTCAAAATTTTTTGGAGATGTGTCGAGAATCAACATAAATGAAGGCGATGCTTGGGTGTTAAAACCGCATACCTTCATGAATGAGAGTGGCCGTGCAGTGCAATCGATGTGCAGTTTCTATGGTATTGAAGCGAGTGATATTTTGGTGATTCATGATGATCTTGATTTAGAACCGGGAGTCATCAAGCTCAAGCAATCTGGTGGACATGGCGGGCACAATGGAGTTCGGGACATTGGTCGTTATATCGGTCTTGATTTTTGGAGGTTAAGAATTGGTGTCGGGTATCCTGGGGATAAACGATTGGTGTCTGATTACGTGCTTCATGCACCTAAACAAAGTGAGGCAGTTTTAATTGATGAGGCGATACAGCGATCGCTGAAAATGAAGCAAGAGATTATGGCGGGATTGATGAGTCAGGTCATGTTAGTTTTGCATTCATCTAACGCAAAGTTGTAATTGAATAAGAGTTTATTGAGGAAATAAGGATATGAAGTGTGGAATTGTAGGGCTTCCAAATGTGGGGAAATCGACCCTATTTAATGCGCTGACAAAAGCAGCGATCTCAGCTGAGAACTATCCATTTTGTACTATTGAACCTAATATCGGTGTCGTGGAGGTTCCTGACCCGAGGCTATATAAACTATCGTCAATGGTTGTACCTGAAAAAACAGTGCCAGCACTTGTCGAGTTTGTAGATATTGCCGGGCTAGTCAAGGGGGCGTCTCAAGGAGAGGGTCTGGGCAATCAATTTCTGGCAAATATTCGAGAGACCGATGCGATCGCTCACGTTGTGCGGTGCTTTACGGATGACAACGTCGTTCACGTGGGTGGCAAGGTTGATCCGCTCTCTGATATCGAAGTCATTAACACTGAGCTTGCACTTGCGGATTTAGCATCCATTGAAAAACAGCTGTTTCGCTATAACAAGCTGGCTCGGTCCGGTAATGATAAGGAAGCGAAGCGTATCTTAGATGTGTTGGAAAAAGTTGATGCGGCCCTTAATCAAGGGATTCCGGCGCGTGCTGTAGATTTGTCCAAGGAAGAGCGCGATGCGCTGCACCCCTTCTTTCTGCTCACGATGAAGCCGGTTATGTATGTCGCCAATGTGAGTGAGGAGGGGTTCACACAAAACCCAATGCTAGATGCGGTAATAACGCTGTCTGAGAAGGAGGGGACTAATGCAGTCGCGATATCCGCTCAACTGGAGGCGCAATTGGTCGACCTTGATGACGATGAGAAAAAAATGTTCCTGGCTGATATTGGCATGGATGAGCCTGGGCTGAATCGGGTTATTAGAGTGGCTTATGAATTGCTGGGCTTACAAACATACTTTACGGCGGGTAAGAAAGAGGTTCGAGCATGGACGATCCGCCGAGGAAGTACGGCGCCGCAAGCAGCTGGGGTCATTCATACGGATTTTGAAAAAGGCTTTATTAGAGCTGAGGTTGTGGGTTATGACGATTTTGTTCAATATGGCGGCGAGAGCGCAGCTAAGGATGCTGGTAAAGTTAGATTAGAAGGTAAAGATTATGTATTGGCCGATGGGGATGTCATGCACTTTCGTTTCAACGTCTAAACAAAACATCGGATGCCGGCGAGTTTCTCCTTCATTATTTTCAAGGGAGATTTAACTTTTGCACGGAAAATTAGTTGGCTATACGCATTTACAGCACATATAAATAAAATTGCCTTAATAACTGTTCTGCTATCAGCATGTGGCGGGGGAGGAGGATCTAATGTTCGTCAAACTCCAAACACAGATGTAGACTTTGCTACACCCGTTAGGGTTGGTGCGTACAGTTTGTTTACATCGGGCAGTACCACTGCTCCAGTACAAGACATATTTGTACAAGACCTTAACAACGATAACAAAGAGGAAGTAGTTATTTCTGGACGTATGAGTCAGAGTGCAACTGAACTTACGAATGCCGCAAACCAAGATGCTAAGAACGCCGCTTGGCAGAACAGTCAGATAAGCATATTTGGCTGGAATGCCAGTAACCAACTTGAAAATCAAACTAGCTCATGGTTCTCAGGGACCGACAATCGCATTATTGGCACTGAGCCTAGTGTTAAGTTTGGCGACTTCAATGGTGATGATAATGTTGATATGGTCGTCGGTCACAGTACGGACATGAATTTTCTTGGGGAAACAATTGTATACACCAACGCAGGCACAAGCAGTTTTAGTAGACAGGACTACAACACCAATTATTGGACTCATGATGTTACGGTACATGATATAAATGGTGATGGATTTGATGATGTTGTACTAGGTGGATACGGTAATACAGTAGTGCTCAAAGGCGATGTGAGTGGCACGCTCAATAAAATCACCACTGACCACTCTGGTATGAGTGGATTAGCCGCAGGTGATTTTTTAGGCAACGGCACAGTTACATTTGTTTTTGTTGATAGCGGAGGAGGTGACGCTGCGTCGGACACGCATCTTTATAGTTTTACACAAACTGGTGTAACTACTGGTACTTTCACCAAACTTGCAGTGTTACCCGATCCTATTTTTGATACTCCCGCTAAAGCGCCATTGTTTGATGACTCAGATGAACACAGTCATGACATTAGGGCATTACCATTTGACTTTAACAACGACAACAGTCTTGACGTTGTTATCATCGGTGTGAGTACAGCACCACTAGATGGAAGGAACAGAACTGAAATACAGTTTTTAAAGAATAATGGATCAGGCACCTTCACTGATGTAACAGCTACCGTGCGTGTAGGATGGGACGAATTTGTAAATGGTGACTATAACCCACAACTGAGAGATATAAATGATGATGGTTTAGTAGATATCCTATTAAGCTCGCAAAACTCGAATAGTAAAGAATCTACTAGAGTATTGTTGCAAACCATAGAAGGAAAGTACGTACAGAGTTTCACTGACGTATTTGAAGGTTTTGTTACAGACTCGCGTGCAAATGAATCTAACAAGACAGATGGTTTAAACACTGTGAGATTCTTAACTGGTCCAAACGGAGATAAGTTTCTCGTAACGGCCGTGACGCTCAATGATGGTAGTAATGCTGTGTACACCTCTAAACTAGGTGACTTAGGTGGCGCTAGTGCTCAGGCCAGTATTGCCCTAATACAGCAGGTATGGCCCTATGTCACTGATGACGTAGCCGCACAGATACTGGCAAGTACAGCATTCACGAACTTTGAAGGGTTTGACCCCAGCGTATATGGTGCAGGTGTTATTGACTTGGAAAAGGCGTTGTTGCCAATTGGTGAGTTACGGATGCCAGTAGATGGAAGGTCCGGTACAGTAGCGATCAGCGGTGAGATAAATGGGTTTAATCTTAGTATCTTCAATAACGTTATGGCTGTTGATAGCCTAGGCAGAATGTTCGTTGTTAACATCAACAGTATGCATACTCCCGATATACAGAACCACTGGTATGACGCAGAATTAACAGAGAATGCTACTAGGATGGACTATAGTTTTGATCATGTAGTTAGTGACGGACAATTCAACTATAGCCCGTCAGACGAATCTGGCAACTTTACAACAGGAATGCGTAATATAAAACTTGCTAAAGATTGGTACTTTCAAGGGCAGTACACACAATTAGCACATCGTAATCCTTGGTTTCATATGTCAGGCATGTGGGGCACAATTAATAGTTCGCAGACTATAGAAACTGTAGTAACGCACGTTAACGATAGTTTTATGTTCCACGTAGGGAACATGCACACAATTACTGATTTTAACCAAGGTTTAGTTACTGCTGTGGCGCCCATAGATAGTATCTGGGGCGAAATCAGTTGGAAAGATGCAGGCTTAAGGCTGGCAGTGGGCAGTATGCCTTATGTAATTAAAGGTGGTATAGATGTACGTATACCTAGCACAATTGATCAACAGGGTGTTGTACGCTACGATACATTTGAATTTGACATAGAGAATGAGTTTGCTGCCTATTCAAGTGTACACTTCGCAAAAACCGCTAATGCTACTACCTTCAGCGTGAGCGGTTACAGTAACACGCTAGGATTTTATCAAACAGAAGTAGAAGTAAATTTTGCATTTTAGCCGAGCATGATCCCTTCGCCAATGCGTCATGGGCAGGCATGGCCGAACGGCTTGGGCTAATGAATCGGCGGCTGACTGGCTTGGGCCTTGATCCGATTGATGACCTGGGGATGGTTGAATCTGTTTCGCAAAAACAGAAAGTCGGCGCTACAGTAAGATCAATCCTCCACACATAAAAATGCTTGACCACTGTACATATAGGAAAACCACGGCTCAAATTTATAACGACTCGTTAAACAGAATTCGCGAAAAGCTCGACGCTCTCCCTTACGGTTATCTGCATTGAATGCGTTGTAATCATCAAACATTACTACTGACCCCACCTGTAGATAAGGTTCGGAAATGGTCAGCGCATCAAGTGCAGACTCATAAAGATCGGAATCCACGTTCAAAATAGCAATCTTCCTTAGATCTCTTGTTAGGGCTTTCTTGCTTGCTGAAAAAAGCCCTTGATACAATGAATATTGCTCACTAGACATACCCGCTCTATTGCAGCGGGATTCCACTTTAGCAAGGGAGGATACAAAGGTTTTTCCGGCAAAAGTAGCGTTACCTTCGTTGTTCTCGGGCATTCCTTCAAAGGTGTCGAGCCCTCTAAAAAAGGCATGGTGGTCAATGTAATTGGAGGCCACTTCGCGACGCCACAACTCCTCACTTTGCAATTGACCAACAGTCCAATTACGAAACAACTGGTATTGCTCATAGCTCTCTACGAAGCTTGCCCCGAGATAGACCCCAAACTCCACATAGTCTCCCACCATGTGGTTAGTGAATACATGGCCCCAAGCTCGGTGAAGAGCTCCAGCACGATCATTGCGATGGAGGGGGCCGCGGATAATTCCTGATTTATCGAGTAAACTTTTTATAATGTGTTTGAGCATGTCGGACGGATGTTTAGGAAAGACTTGGTGACAGTTTACAATGTAGTAACCGAATTAACCACCTCAAGAAGCCGGTTCTCAACACGCTGCGTAAGATGAATGTCGACACCATCGAGGAATGCTCGGAGTGCCCAATTCGGTTGATTTGTGCGGGTAGATGCCGAGCAAGGTACTATTACGAGAGCGGCAGCATCGAGACTGTTGTTGAGTTTTTTGAGTACGAGAAGGTGGCATTCACTAGCGGGACAGCGGTAACCCAAACGAAAAATCAAAATCGGGTATGAAATCGGGTATGAAATGAATACAGAAAATTCAATACCTAGCATTGGCAAGGCTTGCGGTGATCAATTGCGCTTCAACGTGTTAATGGGATGAAGAAAGGTCAGTTTGTGGGACATAAAACAGTCGGGAGTGGTAGGTAGTTATGGCCGGACACAGCAAATGGGCGAACATCAAGCACCGGAAGGCGGCGGCTGATGCGAAGCGAGGAAAAGTATTCACTCGACTGATTAAGGAAATTACGGTTGCGGCTCGTCTGGCTGGCGCCGATCCTGCTTCAAACCCTAGATTACGTCTGGCAGTAGATAAAGCGCTTGATGCGAACATGACCAAAGACACCATTGATCGGGCCATTAAAAAGGGCTCGGGCGGGCTTGAGGGGGTCAATTACGAAGAAGCGCGGTATGAGGGGTACGGTATTGGTGGTGCCGCTGTGATGGTCGACTGTCTTACCGATAACACTAAAAGAACGGTTGCTGATGTGCGGCATGCCTTTTCTAAACATGGTGGTAACTTAGGTACGGATGGTTCTGTTGCTTTTCTCTTTAAATATTGCGCACAGTTTGTGTTCGCACCGGGAGCTGACGAGGAATTGATTATGGAGGTGGGTTTGTCCGGAGGTGCTGAGGATGTCATCTCCGACGCGGACGACAGTGTTGAAGTTATAGCGAGCCCTAATGATTTTGAGACGCTCAAGAGTATGTTTGCAGAATCCGGGTTAGAGCCAGAGCTTGCGGAAGTGACCTATAAACCAACCACTTTAAATGCGCTCGAGGGTGAAGAGGCTGAGAAAATGCAAAAACTTTTGGATGCTTTAGAGGCGCTTGATGATGTACAAGACGTTTATACGACAGCAGACTATGACATGTAATCGTCTGTTCAACCGGGTGTGTCTAAGCTCTTGAGAATTTTAGGTATTGACCCTGGGCTGAGGGTTACTGGTTTCGGTGTCATTGAAGTGAATCAGCAGTCATTGACCTATGTGACCAGTGGTTGTATCAAAACGGCAGGTGAAGGACTACCTGATCGATTGAAGGAGATTTTAAGTGGCCTCATCGAGATTATTGAAACTCACGATCCGACAATTGCAGTCATTGAGAAGGTCTTTGTGAACGTGAATCCTCAGTCAACATTATTGTTGGGCCAAGCTCGCGGAGCGGCCATTTCTGCAGCGGTTCTGAAAGATTTGTCGGTGGCAGAGTTCACTGCTTTACAGGTTAAAAAATTTATTGTCGGTAATGGGCATGCGGATAAATCTCAGGTTCAGGAAATGGTAAGGCGGTTGTTGAATCTTCCAAGCGCACCCGCAACAGATGCAGCTGATGCGTTGGCTTGTGCAATTTGTTACGCGCACTCAGAGCGCGTTACAAGTAGAATCCAGCAATTAAAATCAAGTCAGTCACGCATCGAGTAGCGAGATTATGATCAGTCGAATTTGTGGAGTTTTAATAGAAAAATTACCACCTACATTGGTGGTTGAGGTCGGCGGTATTGCTTATGAAATAGAAGCGCCAATGAGTACCATTTACGATTTGCCTGAGATTGGACAGCAAGTTACGTTATATACGCACCTTCTTGTGCGAGAAGATGCTCATTTACTCTATGGATTTGGCAAGCCAGGAGAGAAAACAGCTTTTAAGCAACTGCTTAAAGTCAATGGTATTGGTGCGAAGATTGCATTAGCTATTCTCTCAGCCTTAACTTTGAATGAGCTTCTATCTCTAGTGGCATCTGAAGATGTGGCTCGGTTAACGAAAGTCCCTGGGATCGGTAGAAAGACAGCTGAGCGTTTGATATTGGAGTTGCGCGATAAGCTGTCTAAACCTGACGGCTCAGTTATGAGCGCCTCTAAGCCCAGTCTTGTCGATGATGCCGTCAGCGCTTTGGTATCACTGGGGTACAGTGAGCGTGATGCTCGAGCCTCCGTATTGAAAGTTAAGGAGGGTTTAACACTCCCAGAGCTGATTCGCCAAACGCTACAGCTCATATCATCAAATTAATATCCTGATTCGGCTCCAATCTTAAAAATAAAATAGCTGATCTGAATGATCTTTGGTGTCATCAGATATAATCAGAGCATGGTTATCACCGAGATATTAAAGAGAATGAAAGATCGGTCAAGTTTGATTGGGCAAGGAACTCGGGCCGTTTTAACGCCACTGTTGTTTTTCGTTTTTTTTCTTGTGATTGCCCCTCTACCAGCTCAGGCAGGCAAGGATGGCACACAAGAGCTGTGGTCAATACACCATTTGGATTCTGCGTCGGCGATCAGTACTTATTTTCTAAAGCAGGAAACGCATCTTTCAGTAAGGGATTTTTTATTTCAAGTGGGCCGAGATAGGGACCTAGGGCCCGGATGGAATCGGGAAAACCCTTGGTGGAGACAGGCCGAAGAAGCTTTAATTGAAACAATTGAATCGAGTATGATTGACAGTTATAGCTCCTATGAGTGGATGCTGCCTGAATGGGAGCGCATGGTTCAAGAGAAATTTGACGACGTAGAAGTGAGTCAATTGATCGCGCATTTCAAAACGAATATTGGGGGTAAGCAGGCGTCCCTGATTGATCACATCGTTGCTCGACAGGTGATGATGAGCTTAACGTTCTCTGGCAAGTTGAAATCCCCTTTAAAGCAGCTAGAAGGTGATCTAGAGTCATTTCAAGAAATTTACCATCGTGAGCAGAGAGAAGGGCAATTTGTGACTACAGATCTAGATGGTGCAGATGCCCAAGCATTCGCGTTATCGCACTTGGGAAAGAAATATTTCACAACACTGATCATTGGCCTGACGGGCCGTATTAATGAGCGTTTGAATTACTTGGCGGCAAGGGCAGATATACTGACCATAGAGCATGCTCAGCTTATTGACCCGTATATCACTGGTTTTGTGCGCGATAACTGATTCTATGATTGAAACGGACCGACTGGTTTCCTCTGCATCTTCGCCGATTACCCCAGAGGATCGCGTGGAGAGAGCGCTACGCCCGAGTCGGTTTGACGAGTATGTCGGCCAAGAAAAAATCCGTGGTCAATTAAGTGTGTTTATTCAAGCAGCGATAGGCCGCAAGGAACCTCTGGACCACGTTTTACTTTTTGGCCCTCCGGGCCTGGGTAAAACTACATTGGCGCACATTATTGGCCGCGAAATGGGAGTTAACATCAGGCAGACTTCCGGTCCTGTGATTGAAAAAGCTGGAGATCTGGCGGCGTTACTAACGAATTTAGAATCTAATGACGTCTTGTTTATTGATGAGATACATCGGTTGTCACCAGCGGTCGAAGAGATACTCTACCCTGCATTAGAAGACTACCAGCTGGATATCATGATTGGCGAAGGTCCGGCTGCGCGCTCAGTGAAGCTTGATCTCCCGCCTTTTACGTTAATTGGAGCCACCACCCGGGCTGGTATGTTGACTAATCCTTTACGTGATCGATTCGGAATTGTGTCCAGACTAGAGTTTTATACGCCTGACGAACTCACTGAGATTATAAAAAGATCTGCAAAGCTTTTAAATACGAGCATTGATGGAGATGGTGCACGAGAAATAGCGTCCAGATCACGCGGAACCCCACGCATTGCAAACCGTTTATTACGACGTGTTCGGGATTTTGCGGATGTTAAATTTCAAGGTAAAATTGATCAAACTGTCGCTGATGAGGCTCTAAGGATCTTGGATGTTGATGGTCGAGGTCTTGACGTCATGGATCGGAAGCTGCTAGAGGCGATCATTTATCGTTTCGCTGGAGGTCCCGTTGGTGTCGATAATCTTGCTGCAGCGATCGGAGAGTCTCGCGATACCATTGAAGATGTTATCGAACCGTTTTTGATTCAAGAAGGTTATATTCAAAGAACCCCAAGGGGACGATTGGCGACACCTCGAGCTTTTAGCCATTTTGGCTTGGAAACGAGCGTGGTTGGTGAGCAAGATTTGTTTAAGGAGCTTTAGAGATTATTTTCTCTTTAACAACACGTATTTATTATCAAGATACAGATGCGGTTGGCGTAGTTTATCATTCGCGGTATCTTGATTTCTTCGAGCGTGCTCGGGCTGATTGGCTACGGTATCTTGGCTACGAATCCTCGCGATTAGTCCAGGATTATGGTGTGGTATTGGTCGTTCGCAAGGTGACATTGAGCTACCATCAGCCTGCTCGTTTAGATGATGAGGTTGAAGTGTCTGTAGATGAGGTGGAGGTTAAGCGTGCCCAAATCACATTAAAGCAGGCTGTTCGTAGAACAGGATTGATGCTGGCGGATGCGAATGTTAATTTGGCATCGATTAGCGTGAAAAGTTTTTCACCTGTTAGGTTTCCAGAACCGCTTATGGAAACATTGCAACATTATGTTTAATTCTCTTTTTTAAACGAAAGGTCTTTCATGCCTGTGACCGTATCGGAGAATATGTCTTTTTTCTCGCTGATCGCTGACGCGAGTTTTTTGGTTCAGTTGGTAATGATCGTGCTTCTTGGAATGTCGCTGGTTTCTTGGTGGTATATCTTTTTAAAGCGCGGGGTCTTCAAAGATGCTTTTCGTAGTGCTAACGCCTTTCAGAGTTATTTTGCCTCGGTGGATGACCCGAAAAGTCTTTATCAGCATGTGCGGGCGAGTAAGTCACGAGGAGCGCTTGATAGAATTTTTGAGTCGGCTTTGCGGGAATTTACAAAGTTACAACAGCAATCAGGAATGTCTTTGCCGACACTCATGGATGGCACCAGAAGGGCTATGAATGCGCAGTATCAAAGAGAATTGGACCAATTAGAAATGCATCTATCATTTTTAGCAACGACTGGATCAGTGAGTCCGTATGTTGGTCTTTTTGGAACAGTTTGGGGGATTATGAACGCGTTCCGAGGGCTTGCAAATGTAGGACAGGCAACGCTCGCGCAAGTAGCTCCAGGGATTGCCGAGGCGCTGGTGGCTACGGCTATGGGCCTATTTGCAGCAATACCGGCTGTTCTAGCTTATAACCAATATGTCAGGGATGTTGAGCGTTTAACGGCTCGATATGAAAGCGGGATGGACGAAATATCCAATCTGTTACAACGGTCAGTAACGGTGAATTAGCGAACGCTCAGTCCTTACAATTATTGGGGGATGTGATGGTGAAAAGACAGCGCAAATTGATGAATCAGATGAATGTCGTACCGTATATCGATGTGATGTTGGTATTGCTTGTAATATTCATGGTGACTGCTCCTATGTTGAATCCTGGCGTGGTTGAATTACCCACTGTCGGTAAGTCCTCTCAAGTTCCTATAAGGCCGCTCGAGGTGATCATCAAAGCCAGTGGTGACTACGCTTATATCGATCGAGAGAAATCAAAGGCAACGAGAGTGATTGGTTGGAGTGAGCTTTTGGCGATTGTGACTAAAAAGCAAGAGTTTAATCCGAAGCAACCTATCCTGATTTCAGCAGATAAAAGCGTACGATATGAACGGGTTATGGACATGATGGACGTGTTGCAAAAAATGAATGTTGAGCGTATTGGCCTGATGGTAACACCGAAGGAATAAATGGTTCGTGGGATAAAAAACTCTCGAATTAAGTCGGGTTTTCTGTCCGTTCTAGTGCACGCGGTTTTATTTTTGTTTTTATTCATTAGTTTGGATTGGAACCGTCGGGATCCAGAGCCGGTAATGGCAGAGCTGTGGTTACCAGACCTGAAGGCAGAGGTTAATGCGCCGCAGGAGGCTGCTAAAACTCAACTCGACCCTGAAACAGAACCAGAGCCTAAACCAGAGCCTAAACCAGAGCCTAAACCAGAGCCTAAACCAGAGCCTAAACCAGAGCCTAAACCAGAAGTTGGTCCGTCTCCAAGGGATATTGCGTTAGAAAAAAAGCGAGTCGAAAAACGTAAGCAGGAGGAAGATAAGCAGCGTGAAGAGAAAGACCTTAAGCGCCAGTTAGAAGAAAGAGAGCGCAAGCAACAGTTAGAAAAAAGAGAGCGTAAGCAACAGAGAGAAGAAATGGAGCGCAAGCGGGAAGAAGAAAAGCAGCTAAAAGAGAAAGAGCTCAAGCGTCAGTTGCAAGAAAAAGAGAGTAAGCAGGAGGTAGCAGATGAGGAGCGTGAGCGTAAGGTGGTAGAACAGAATCGTAAGGTGGAAGAAGACAAGAAGCTTAAAGACAAAGAACGTGAGCGTAAGTTAGCAGAACAGAACCGTAAGGTAGAAGAAGACAAGCAGCGTGAAGAGAAAGACCTTAAGCGCCAGTTAGAAGAAAGGGAGCGCAGGGTAGAAGAAGTACAAAAGTTGCAAGCAACTCTTGATAAAAATAAGCAAGATCAAGACTTACAAAGGCAGCAGGGGATTGAGGAATTGAATAAGCAAAAAGCGGATGCGGCCGTTGCGGAAGCGACAATGCAAGATGAGCTGAATAAATATCGCAATGCAATCGTAAAGAAGGTGCGCGAGAACTGGAATTTCGAGCCCAGGGGTAGCTTGCGGGTGATTTATCAATTACGCTTAAGTGAGGCGGGAGACGTTGTTGTCATCCAGTTGGTTAAAACCAGTGGCGATGCTGCCTATGATGAATCAGTTAAAAAGGCCATTCAAATTGCTTCACCATTACCGGTGCCGAAAGATCAATCATTCTTCCAAAAGACATTCGGGACTGGAGTGAGTATTATTTTTATATTTTAGGGGGGTGGATGTTTTCTATTTTTCGCATGATTAAGAAATTTGTTGGCATTATTTTTTTCGCTATCGTTATGTCGTATGGCGTTGTATCAGCTCAGGTAGAAATCGAGATCATTGCGAGTGAGGGCAAGAAAATACCGATAACGGTTTTACCTTTTGAGGGCGAAGGGGATCAAGCCAAACGTATTTCTGAGATTATCTTGTCGGATTTAACTAAGACAGGAATCTTCGCGATACAAAGTGTTGATAGCAGTTGGAGTCGTTTGAAATTAGACGATGATGCGGACTATACGAACTGGGCTTCACGGGCAGTACAAAATCTGGTGGTCGGAAATTTTGTCAAGCTCGATGATGGACGCCTGCAGGCTGCCTTTTGGTTGTACGATATTCCCGGCCAGGCTATGTCAGTTGGTTATCAGATCAAAGATGACCCAAAGCAGCTTCATCAAATGGCTCACCACTTTGCTGATCTTATTTATGAAAAATTAACGGGAGATAGAGGGATCTTCAGTACAAAGATTGCATATGTGGTCAAGAAAAAAGATCAATCAGTTCTGGTTGTAGCAGATTTCGATGGGGATAATCCGAATGAAATTTTCGTCTCAAAAGAGCCAATTCTGTCACCGCGTTGGGCGCCGGATGGTGGCAGGATAGCCTTCGTTTCTTTCCTTGAGAGAAAGGCTGCAGTTTACATTGTGCCAGTTAATTACAAAAAGAAACTCGCTAACGGTAAGCCAAGGGTACTCGGCCCATTTCTAGGATCAAATTCCGCACCAGCGTGGTCTCCGGATGGACAATCTATGGCGATGGCAATAGCCAAGGATGGGGGGTCGCATATTTTTGTGGTCTCGCTTAAAGATCAAAGTTTGGTTCAAATTACGAATAGTCGATCTATCAACACCGAGCCCAGCTTTTCAAGCGATGGTAAAAGTTTAGTGTTCACTTCAGACCGAACAAATCGGCCGCAGGTGTACCGGGTTCCTGTGAGCGGTGGAACAGAGAAACCACTTACAGATGGTCGGTACAATGCGTCAGCGCAATTTAGCCATGATGACAGTTTTATCGCTTTGATTAATTCTGACGAAGGAAAATTTAATGTTGGAGTGCGAGACATGAAGTCGGGTGTGCTGCAGATTTTGACTGATGGCTCTCGCGATCAGTCGCCGAGTATCGCTCCTAATGGTAAAATTATTGTTTATGCTTCTGAAGCAGAGGGGCGTGGTATATTACGATTTGTCTCTAAGAACGGGCGAGTGAAGTTCCGTTACGTTGACCCAAGGGGGGATGATCTTCGAGAGCCCTCGTGGGGGCCTTCAATCACAAATTAATTCAGGATATTTTATGACCATGAAATTCTTGTTGCTAGCTGGGTTGGTCACTGCACTGGTTGGGTGCTCGAGTAAAACAAAAACGAATGCTGAAATTGAGCAAATTGATTTGTTTGACCAATCAAATAGACGTTCGTTTGAGCAAACTGCTCAGTCGACCGATGGTTTGGATGCGGTTTCAGAAGCCGAATTACAGGCCCAACAAGATGAATTAAAACGAGAGTTTGAGCGTGAGGAGCAAAGGCTTCAAAATGAGCGGACAAAACTGGATGAGCAAAACGCTTTAAGTCAGGACGCGTTACAGCGTCAGGCTGAGATTAAGAGGGAGCTCTCACAAAATGACTCATTACTTTCGCAAAGAAGTATTTATTATGACTTTGATAGTTCGGTAATTAAGGACAAGTATCAGCCGGTTATTGAGGCACATGGGACTTTTCTTAAGAAGTATCCTTCATTGAGAATCCGCATTGAGGGAAATTGTGATGATCGCGGTAGCCGAGAATATAATCTGGCACTTGGGCAAAGTCGTGCGGAACAATTGAAGCAAGCGCTCGTATACTTAGGCGCGCGTGCGGAGCAAATTGACGTCGCCAGTTATGGTGCGGAACGGCCTTTGGCAGTTGGTATTGATGATGAGAGTCGATCCAAAAATAGACGAAGTGATATAGTTTATCTCGATTAGCTCAAAGGCTAGGCGGTTCGTTAATCGCGCTTAACTTTTACTCTAATGACTTTAATTGTGAGTAATTTAAATATTGTGCGACTGTTGGTTTTGGCCTTCCTTTGGTTATGGTCTTGTTGTGTGCCTTTTGCTTTAGGACAGGAACGGCCTGAGGCTCCCCTTGAGTCAGAGCGCGAGACAGCAGTGACTGACTTTTATCAACGCCAAAAGATGGATGAAGATCTCAGAGCGCTGAGAGGCGACCTTGAGCAGATTAAGAGGAGATTGACAAATCTAGACGATGCCCAACAGTTGATTCAGGAATTGGCGCTGAAGGTATCTACAATTCAGGGGCAAATACAAAAGGGCGACAGCTCTCTGATAACTTTAAATGAGGCATTCGAAGGTTTTAAGGGTGATATCAATCAACTCGCGTCTAAAGTTGATTTGCTTGATAGCGACATTCGTCGAAATTTAGAGGTCTTGGTAGAAGGCCTTTCTCCTCCGTTAGCAGAGGGTGATCAACCGCCTCGTGCGACTAAAGATATCAAGCCATTGGAAATTTCTATCGACAGTGCTCCTCCTCCTCTGAGCGACGAAAATGATGTAAAGGCTTTCTATGACTACGCGAAAAACAAGTTATTCGATAAAGGCAGTTATAAAGAAGC